>CAZOUO010000001.1:0-59069 GCA_964582975.1 uncultured Thermotogae bacterium
CCCTGGTTCCGGCCGGATGCCGGGGATCTTCTCTCCCCGCCAGATGTATTTGTCCCCCTCTGTGGTGAAGGTGAGCGGCAGCTCCTCGATCCCGTTTGTCATGAGTACATCCCAGTCCAGATACATCATGGAGTCCTCGGGCACGGTGAGGGTGTAGGCCACCTCGCGGATCGGCATCCAGTCCTGAAAGATACTCCAGTCTTGGAATTCGCCCGGCATGGGGAAGGTCTCACGGATCGTGTAAGTGTACTCGATCATGCTGCCAATGCTCACACCGGGCATGTTGTAGACGCGCTTGCGGGCGTCGGAATAGACTCGCTGGCGCACCAGAGGCAGATCGTGAATGGCATCCTCCATGGGAACAAGTTCGGTGCCATCAGGAAGCACGGTTTTGATCTCCTCCACCTCGAGCTTTTCCCAATGGCGGTTGTAACGGATCTCCACCTCGAGATACCGGTCTGCACCGCGTTCGGTGAGGATGCGCAGCTTCCGATGTGCCCGATGGATGATCGTTTCGCCGTCAAAGGTTACGTCCGTCTGCATGTCAAGCCACACTGCGTCGAAGTCCTCCTCCGTGTACGGCCGCGGCGGCGGATCGTAGTGCTTCGGCGGCGGCTCGACCGGTGGCCGGCCGGCAAACGTGGGGAGCAAAGCGCAAAGCCCCAGAATCAATCCCAAACAGGCCGCTAAGAGTATTCTTCTTGTCATGATTATGCCTCCCTACTTCGCCGGTTTGACGAACACGAAACTCCAATGGTTACCGATGCCGCCGAGCTGATCGATCCACCCTTCAAGGCGATTGGCGCGCGCCTCGATGATCTCGAGCGAATAGAGTGCCAGATAAGGCAGATCCTCGGCCAACATCTCCTGCAGGGTGAAAATGATCTCGCGCCGTTTCTCAGGATCGGCGGTGATCATCGACTGCTGCGCCAGCTCGTCGAACTCGGGGTCCTGATAGCCGGTGGAGTTGAACCCGCCGGGCACGTCGTACTTGGAGTGAAAGAAGACGCGCACGTAATCGGGATCCGGGCTCAGACCCCATCCCAGTACGTACGCCTCGAAGTCGCGCTCGTCGAAGACTGTGAAGACGAGCTCCGCAAACGAGATGTTGCGCTTTCTCACCTTCAAGCCGAGCTGATTGAACCAGACTGTGACGAGCCCGGCGGTCTTGTCGCGCACGGGATCGTAGTCCGCCGGTGGCACCAGGATCTCGAGAGCCGGCGCCACCGAGCCGTCCGGAAGGATAAGGTCCCCGTTCTCCCAGGTGTAGCCGGCCTCGGAGAGGATCGTCTTAGCGGCATCGAGACGCTCGGCCGTGCTCATCCCTTTCCCGGGGGTAGCGGCGGCGTCGTTGTGCCACGTCACGTTTCCGGGCGGCACCACACTGTAGGCGGGATAGCCGAGGTTCCACAGAATCCGCTCGACGATCGTCTCGCGATCGATCAGCGTGGAGAGCGCCGTGCGCAGTGCCACATCATTCCACGGCGCGTTTCTCAGGTTGAACGCAAGATAGAAGAACCCGTTGGAGGGATTGCGGTGGACGGTGATGTCGGGATCCTTCTCCAGATCCTCGATGAACCCGGGCGGAATCGACCAGAAGATGTAGTCGAGCTTACCTTTTTTCAGTGCGAGACTTGCCAGATCCGTGGTGCGATAGACGTTGAACAGAACACCGTCGACGTGCGGACCCACCGTGTGCCCGTCAATCTGTGTGCCGGAGGCGTAGTAGCTTTCGTTTTTAGCGAGATAGATGTAGCTTCCGCGCAGCCACTCGTCGTATTTGAACGGACCGCAGCCGACCGGCTCTGGCATCTGGGCGACAAACCAGTTGAGCGGATCCCTTTGCTTGAGGGCGTCCTCGAAGATCGATTTCCACTGGGCCTTCTGGATCACGAAGTTGGTAAGGGTATCGGTTTCAAAGATCGGTGTCATGCCCGCGCCGAGGGCCTCGGTGTCGAGGTGATAGCGCAGGGTATGCTCGTCCACGACCTCTACGTCCTTAACGAACTCGAAGCGATAGTAGAGGGTGGGAAACTGGAAGTGTTGAATCACTTGAGCGGTGAACACCACGTCGTGCGCCGTTAACGCCGTGCCGTCCGACCAAGTGATCCCCTCCTTGAGGCGCACGACCGCTGTGCCGTTCTCGGCATCGATTTCGGGGTCGCCGTCGGCCAACATCGGGATCAGTTCAAGCTCCGGGTTGTAGCCGTACAGGGACTCGTAGATCAGCCCGAGCACGTTCCACGACCAGACGTCGCGGGCGTAGAAAGGGTTGAGGGTAATCGGCTCATCCTGCATTCCTACACGCAGGATCACTTCCTCCGCCGCAAACGCGGCGCACGTTGCCAGGACGATCGCAAAAAAGACCGCTAGCTTGCGGATCATGTTCACATCCTCCTTAGTCTAGGATTGATGACCTCGTCCAACCCTCGGCCGATGAGGTAAAAGGAAAAGCACAACGCCGAGATGGAAAGGCCGGGCGGGAGCATCCAATAGGGCGCTCTGAACGTATTACCTGTCTTGAAACACCATTGCAGCATCATCCCCCAGCTTACCGTGTTCGGATCGCCAAGTCCAAGGAAGCTCAACGCCGCCTCGAGAAAGATCGCACCGTTTGCGGTCAGGCTCATGTAGACGAAGGCGAGTGGCAGCACCGAGGGCGCCATGTGACGCAGGATGATGCGCGCGTTGCCGGCTCCGTACGCCCGCGCCGACTCGATAAAGTCTCGCGTACGAAGCGATAGCGCCTGTGCGCGGATCACACGGGCGATCCCTGGCCAACCGAGAAAGCCGATCAACAGGACCACTCCCCAGATGGAGAGCTGTCCGAGTGCCGAGGAGACCACCAGCACAAGCGGAATCAGCGGAAGCGTCAGCATCACGTCGACCAGGCGCATAAGGGTTCCATCGACCGCGCCGCCGTAGTGGCCGGAAAGAAGGCCGACGATCGTGCCGATGGCGACAGACGTCGCAGCGGCGATTACCGCAACGAGGAGCGCGGTGCGTGCGCCGTGCATGAGTTGGGAGAGGACGTCGCCGCCCCACGCATCGGTTCCCAAGAGGTGCCGCGCCGACGGGGGTGAGGTCCCCAGGATTTCGGGGTCCATCCCCTGTACGGGGTCGTAGATCGGACTCATGCGCGGAAGGATCGGGGCGAAGAGTGCCATCAGGACGAAGGCAAGTAAGATTCCGGCGCCCAAAAAGCCGAGTGGGTTATTTCGCAGCGACAACCAGCGTCTCTTGCTCATTGGTATCGAATCCTCGGATCCAAGACCACGTACAGAACGTCGGCGACAAGATTTGCCACCAGGACGAGCATCGCGATCAGTAGAAACGCGCCCTGGGCGAGCGGAAAGTCCTGCGCCAACACCGCCTCGACGAGCTCGGTCCCCAAGCCGGGCCAGGAAAAGACCGTCTCGGTGAGCACGCCCCCGGACATCGAGAACGCCAGCGATAGTGTGAACGAGGTGACCAGCGGCAGCATCGCATTTCTCGCCGCGTGTTTGTTCTTGACAACACTCTCGGAAAGGCCTTTGGCCCGCGCGGCGGTCACGTAGTCCTGTTCGAGCGTCTCCAGCATCGAGCTTCGCATCACCAGCATCGAACCGGCGAACATCACCGCGGTCAGAACGAAGAGCGGTAGGGCAAGATGGTGCAGGACATCCAGAGCCTTCGCCCACGTGCTCGCCGTGCCGATCCAAAGCTCAGGCGAGAGGATCCCGCCGAGCGGGAACCAGTCAAGCCGATAGGCGAAGATCCAGATCACGAGCATCCCGAACCACGGTAAAAACACGGTGTAAAACGAAAGCCCCAGCAGCGTGCACGAGGTCTCCAACGGGCCACCGCGCCGCCACGCGATCAGCTTGCCGATCCACATGCCCAGAGCAAAGGAGAGGACGGATGCGGTTGTGAATAGCAGCAGCGTCGCCGGCAGGCGGTCCACGATTACGGCAAGCACGGGACGCGCGGATTGAAACGAGCGGCCAAAGTTCCCGCGAACGACGTTGCCGAGATAGAGGAAATACTGCGTGAACAGCGGGCGGTCCAAGCCGAACTGGCGGCGCAACGCCTCTTTGGCCTCCGGTGGCATCTTCGGATCGAGCACCATCGAGGCTGGATCCCCCGGCATGAGACGAAACAGGAAGAAGAGTACCGTGAGGATGACAAACAGCGTCACGATCATCTGCAACAATCGCCTTGCGATGTATCCGCTCATCGATCGCCTCCCGCCCCTTGCTTGATGCGAATCGCTCGCAGGTCAACGCCAAATCAGGTAACAACTCCCCCCCGCGGCGTTCCCTTATCGGATGATTCTATCGGAAACAGGCCTTGGGATCTCCATCCAAACCGAAGCTGTACACCTCGGCCAAGGCAACTACTGGTAGAGTGTAATCTAGTCTGCTGGCGGTGAGGCTGTTCAAGTCGGTCGAAAATAGATGCGTGATACAATCGGAAAAGGGATAGCCTGCAGTGTATCACGAATGGTGAAGGCGAGAACTTCAATACCTGTCCGCTGAGCTTTGGAGAAACGGATCTCGCACCGACGTGTATCTAGTGAATGAAACCAGAACGAGTTAGGAGGTAACACGATCGTGCAAAACAAGCTGCTCCATCGAATCATTGTTGGAATAATGGTTGCTACCGTGGCCGGCTTGCTTCTTGGCGCGCAGGCTCCACGAGCGCTGCAAAACGAGGAGCCGGAGCGGATGATCATTGCCGGTGTACCGCCCTTTGGACCCACCCAGTGGACGGATGATAAGGGCAACACGGTCCCCGCCGGTTGTGGTCCGGAGGCGGCGCGTATGCTCCTCGCCTATTACGACCGCCGCTACGGGTACAGGCAGCTCGTCCGTGCCCAGCCTGGTAAGGCGATCGTCGAGCTTCACGATCGGATGAATACGAGTACCGTGATGTGGCAGGGACAGCCACAAGGATTCACCGATCCCACGATGTTCAAAAATGGGCTGAAAAGCTACATCAAGGACCGCTACTCAGGGGGAGCCAATCTCGGAAGTAAAGCTGGTACTTTGAATCAGGTGTTCGAAAAGTCGGTCGAGCTGATCCAGAACAACAAGCCGCACATCATTCTCTTCGACTGGGAGGGCGAGACGTGGATCTTCCCCAACCACTATTCGGTTGTCGTTGGGTACAGCAAGGAGGCCGGCCGCAAGCAGCTCATCATCAACCCCGGCTGGGGGTACGACTTCCAAATCCTTGACATGACCGACTCGGCGGTCGCCCCGGCGAGCATCGTGTGGATCGAGAAGATGAATAATCCCCCTGACGGACAAGGGGGTTGTGCAATCGGCCCCGGTTCGGCACAGGGAATGTGGGTCACCGACGCAAACGGCAAGTACCAGCTGAAGCCCGAACTGCACAAGCACTTCGATCCCAACAACACCGTCAGCTGGTCAGCGTCTGACAAGACGGAGTTCTTCCTCCCGCAGACAAACAGCAAGATCGGAGCCTGTTCCTGGTTTTAGGAGAACGTCGATTTCCTCGGTCAGCGGTGGTCTGCCTTCGTCGCTGGCCGTCTTCTTTCAAGCCGGGGTGGATCTGGATCTGTAGCTTGTTGGAGGCTCTTCAACTGCGGTACGCATTTTCCTCAATCGATGCCCACGAGGTTGCTTCGACGTTCCAGAAGAATGACGTCACGCCAGGTTCCCGCCAGTTCTCCGAACGCCATCTTGCCGAGCTTCTCTCGAGCGCCCACCTCTCTGAATCCGTGGCGCTTGTGAAGCGCGAGGCTTGCAGTGTTCTCGGGAAATATCCCTGCCTGCAGTGTCCAGATCCCCGCTTTTTCCGATTCGCTGATGAGTGCGGCAAGCAAGGCCGATCCGATTCCCTGCCCCTGGTGCTCACACGCCACATAAATGCTCACTTCCGCCACGCCTGCATAGACACAACGCTCTGAAACCGGGCTGAGAGCGGCCCAGCCCGTTATCTCTTCACCGATTCTGGCGACCAGACGGCATTGCGGCAGGTGGTCGGCGTTCCAGCTTTCCCAGTTTGGCGTGGTTGCGTCGAACGTGGCGTGTCCGGTCGAGATCCCCTCAAGGTAAATCGCGCAGACGCGCTCCCAGTCTTCCGGCTCCATCTTGTCTATAATCCAGTTGCTTGCGGCCATGTCGGCACCAGCTCCTGACTTCTTAATGGCGGTTATCTCTCTTCTTTGGCAATGATACTCTTGGGGCTGATAGGAAAATAGCGCATTCCGAGTCGCCTCCCGACCAGTTCTTAGTGGGGGCTAAGCTTGTGTTTAAGAAGTGCCTTCTGCCCCTTCCAGCAGCGAACCGATTCAGTCGGCGATGCTGCCAGTCCCCAACAGAGATCACCTCAGACTCCAAACGGGGAGGTTCCTTCCGCAACAGCCCGAGCGCGTTTATGCACGTTGACGATCTTGCGAACGCGAAGTTCTTGGAATTCAACCTTCCTGAAGATGCGCCTTCCACAGGGATCACTCGAGGCGATCCATTCTCTTGAGCACCCACAACGCGTGCAGGGTGATCCACTTGCTGGGGTGGCCTTTTTTCTCCAAGTTGACCTGCATCCGACCGTACGGCGTGGATTCCAGAATCCAGCTTCCTTCCCTGGTTCGTTTCTCTCGGAGTACGGCCAGTGCATCCTCCATTCGCTTGTCCGAGTAGCCTAATCGGGTAAGCACCCACAATCCTCTCAAAATGTCGTAGCCGTAGAACCACGGAAAGGCTAAGTTCAGCCATTTCGGGTTGATCGTCCGAAAACCATGGTGGTCGCCCTTGTAGAGGCGATGCATCAAAAGGAATTCTGCTCCGCGGGAGACGGCCTCTTGAACCTTCGGTGAGCGCCGCTCTGCCGGGATCTCGGCAAAGGCTTCCAGCGGGCAGATCGTCCCGTAGAAACAGGAATGCGTGTCCTTGATGTGTGCCTTCCAATAGGGACAGAGCCAGCCTCCGTCGGCGTTCTGAATGTCCACCAGCCAATCTATTGCCTGCCAAACTCTGGAATCATCGGTGTATCCCAAGTGCAGTAACGCGGCAACGACATTCCCGGTAAGACAGGAGAGGGTCATCTGATGGATGTAGTCGGGAACGAATGCATCCTCCTGCGGCAGGTTTCTCCTGCTGGCACGCCTTCGGCGGGCCACGATTTCGTACTCGCGACGTGCCCCTTCCTCTCCGCACTCTGCAAATCCGCCGTTCGGCTGTTGGAAGCCAAAGAGGTGTTCCGCCGCCTTCGACACGCCCTCATCTTCCTTGCGTAAGCGAAGGTAGCCTAACACCATCAACGTCCAGTAGGAGGATTTGTACTTGGGAAGATATGGACTATCTGGGTCGCCCCAAAATCCTTCTGGATCTTGCTTGGCAAGGATTCGTTTTACAGCCTGTGAGCCGAATACGGTCACGCGTGCGGCTTGTACTTCGAGGTCCTCCTCAGAGCGTCCAAGGAGGTAGCGGAGGGTGAGATAGCGCACCGATGGGTTATTCGGCTCTAGTAGCCAGGCGATAACTTCAGCGTTCGTTCCTTTGAAATTTTCCTTCACGTTTTCCTTATGTCTGCGAGTGACATCACTCAGCCCCGGATTGCTTTCCCGTCATCGATTCGACGTGGATGCGGATGATTGTGACCTCGTTGAGTGACTCCTCCGGATAGTCGTAGGCCTGCCCTGAGTATTGTCGCACGATCGCGTCGAGCGAGCGTTTCTTCTCTTCACGGTCTACAACAAAGACCGCCTTCCCGTATCCGATCACGCTGCGGTACTTGAGGCTCGTCTTGCACGGGTTTTCGTTTCCCACCAGTTCTTGACCGATGTCAAGCTCGAAGCAGACGCTAGGATTGTGCTTCAAGACGTCGATCTTCTTGCCTTCGGAGGCCGAATGCAGATGGAGGCAGCCCTCTTCGTAACCGAAGCTCATCGGGACCAAGTAGGGAACCCCTGCATCGCACATCGCGATCCGGCAGACCGCCGCCTGTCGCAGGATCTCTTCGATCGCGCTTTTGTTTTTTATCTCTTTGTCCTTCCTCCGCATGATCTGCCCTCCAGCAATTACAGATTCAAAAACCAATTGTCACTGCCAGCCGATTCCACACGTGATGAACTGGACCTTTTCTAATTGATCTGCAGCCATCACGTCCTCCTTTTGGGCGTCACTGCTTCCCTTAGCTGAACCTGACAGACGGGCGATGGCATGTCGTCGCGACGTTGATTTGGATCAAGGGGTGTCGAACAGATATTGCTCATACTATCTTGCCGCGCTTAAGAACTCGGCGACGGCCTCGGAAAAGACACCAGGCTTTTCGTGGAAGGGAAAGTGGCCCACGTCCACGATCGCAGTGAACTGAGCGTTTGGAAAAAGGTCAGCGTAGGTCCGACTGGCTGATTCAGATTGCAGGTCATCTTCACCGTGAATGACGAGCACCGGTGCCTGCACCGCTTTTAGCGCTTTGCGGTAATCGTGCCGCCTGCCCATGCTGACGTACATCGCCGATACTATCCACCCGCCCGGTTCACCTTGCTCTTCAACCGGAACATCCGCTACGGCAGCGTAATAGCGTCCCAACTCAGCGTTTAATGCAGCGAGTTCCGCTTCCGATTTCGTGAAAAGACTTCCGAAGTCGAAGTATTCCACAAGGAAGGCATCGTACTCTTCCAGCATGTCTTCCGGAAGGCGCTCCCTCACCGCTTCGAAGAGGTCCGCGCCTTCTTGGGGCATGACTAAGACGTCGGCCGGAGCGATCAGGATCATCGCCCCCACGCGTTCGGGAAACTCCACTGCGTACAGCGAGGCGAGGAAGCCTCCAAAGGAATGTCCGATGAGAATGAGCTTCTCTTCGTCCAGAATCCGGCGAATCCTTTCAATATCGGCAATTTGTGCACCGAGGCCCAAGGTTCGATCGAGAAGCCCCATCACCTCGTAAGGATTCTCTTTGGACAGGCGGTCGATGGGTCGGGTCGACTGGCCGCATCCGCGTTGATGGAAATAGTGGAACGTGTACTGCTCGGAGAGCGCGCTCAAGCCTGGCCAGGGCGAAGACGGAGGCATCCCGGGACCTCCGTGGACCACCAGCGCGGCCGGTCCCGTGCCTTCGGAGAAGTGATGGAGTTGGATGTCCGCCTCCACTTTCCAAACGTTCGGATCATCCGGCTGTTGCGGCGGTGTCAAGGAGGCCCTGAGGTTCTTACCAGAACGAACCATCCCCGGTTCATACAATGATTTTGTTGTCGTGTACCAGAACAAGGCACCGGCGACAATCGCCACGACCAGAGCCCCAACCCCGATGACAACGAGTATCTCTTTCATGATCTTGCTTCTTCCTTTCCTGCGAACAACCTCGATGCGGGGCATCCGATCTCTCGCTGCCGGCAGTACTTGCAAGCAAACGCCCCTCTGATGACGCCATTGCCCACGGAGACAAGAAGAATCAACACTCCAAGGAGTACCACAACTGGCCAAGAGAAGCTCCTGACAAGGAACACAATGCCACCGATGATTGGAAAGACGAAGACCAAAAAATCCGGCAGCACGTCAGACCAGGAGACAGTCGCTTCCGCAAACTTCTTGGGATCTCCTTTCTTGAACAACAGGGCACAAAGCTTGCCTTTGCCAAACCCGCACACTTTGCCGTAGTAGGCGCAATTGACGCAGCTTCGCTTCAGAACTCTCATCTCCATCCAAAGCCAATAGACGAGATAGGGAATCGTCAGCCAGATGAACAAGCCAGCAAAGATGAACGCGCCGATGCCGACGATGGACAGAGAAGAGAGATTGCACAATATAACGATCCATATAGGAAAATTCTCAAAAGGTCTTGTCTCTTCCAAGGGGCACCTCGCAAGTGATTACATTTGTCACAACACCTTGCGGATCTTCTCCAAGGTGGCCTTGGCCTCGGGAGCAAAGCCGAAGAACTTCTCCAGTTCCTGGCAAGCATAGTCGCTGCAATGAGCGCAATTTCGAACCTTTTTCTCGGTCCCACAGGCACGGATCTTGCACTCGCGACAATAGGAGCAATGGCGATCCGTGGTGGAAAGACAGCCATCGCAGAGACAGTCTTCCGCAGCAAGTGACGTGTTGAATTCCTTGCTCCATTGCTCGGCGACCTGTTTCAACGCCTCCTGGTCGTCCTTCTGCGTGGCAATGAAGGCCGGGCACTCTGTGCACACAAGGCCGCAGTAAGCGATCATTTTTTCCATTGACTACCTCCTTGACCTTCATAGTATCACATTCGTGTCTCTTTGGAGCTAGTGCGCAGGCTCTGCGCGAAGGAGTTGGTCAGCTGTGGGTTCCAAGCGGCCTACTTGGGTACTGTTGTTGAAACTTGGCCTGGTATGTTTCCGGCTTGGATCCCCAAGGAGGCCCTAGGGTTGCTCAGATAGATCTTGCACCACAGTGTCTCGATACGAGGAGGGGATGTCGAGTTGTTCCAGGCCGAATTCCTCTTTCGCGATCGTCATCAGAACCTCTGAAGGTGCCGCATGTGGTGACATGGCGTAAACGCGCTCCTTGAACACCTTGGTGATCCCCTTGGCCACGGATGGCTCGATCTTGAAGTACTTGATCTCCTTTAAGAAGTAATAGATCACATTCCACCCGCTCAAAGGACCAAGGAGGATCTCCGACTCGGTAACCCCGAATTGATCGAGCGGATGGGCCTCATAGGTGGCAGCATTGTTCAAGACGGCCTTTTGGTGGACACCGGCGGTGTGGGTCCGGTTAGTGAGGCTGACCGGTTCTTTATCGTTGACCAGCATGTTCAGCTTGGAGGCGAGCAGCATATTGATCGGGTAGGACTCGCATAGGTGATACCCTTCTAGAAGGCTGAATTGTCGCTCAATGTGCAGGTTGAATAAAAAGGCGGTCATCGAGGTGATGCCGGATCGTTCGCCAATACCCAGCACGGTGGTGTCGATGTAGTGCATGCCGGCCTTCGCCGCTTCTAATGCGTTCACCAATGAGAAACCACGGTCATCGTGAAAGTGGCCCTCCCATTCTTGATTTGGGTAACGCATCTGTAAGCTGTTCAGCCTTTGACGGACCACGGCTGGCGTCGCGACACCGACGGTATCAGGAATGCCCACCCGATCAACAAGCGGCACGATCTCGTCATACACACGGTACAGATCCCGTTCATTCGTGCGAAAGGCATCCTCACCGCTGAACCGTAAGATAAGATGCGGATAATCGCCCCTCAGCTGCTCGATAAGGGACCGCGCATCGCGCACGATCGCATCCAGGGCTTTGCCGTGACTGTGCTGGCGGGCGTGCACAGAGAGCCCGAAGAAGAGGTTGAGTCCGTCGAATCCTGCCTCGGCGGCCGAAGCGATGTCCTCAGGATGACAACGGACGTGCGCCAGCAGGAAGGTGTATCCCTTCTGAGTGATCATGGCATCACGTGTTTCCTTAATGGCTGCCAGGTCATCGAGTTCTTGTGGGCTGACCGTCGGGGCAAACAGTTCAACGAATTTGACGCCGTAGATGATCAGCGCGCGCAAAAGTTCGACCTTGTCATCTTGGGTGAAGAAGTACTTGCCGTAGTCGTGCAGCAGAGAGCTCTGCGCCCCCTCGCGCAAGGTGGTATCGATAATCTCCAAGGAGCGAGGGTTGTATTGGGCAAATCGAGAAGCCTTTCTAGACAAGATAATCGACTCTCCTTTCTGCATTCACCTTTCGTAGCCTCCTCTAGTAGGCCAATCTGAGGAAATCCGACTGCGTATCTGCTCAGGTTCGGCCTCAATGCGCCGTCGAGTTCTCGGTCAGTGTTCGTACCGATGTTGTCCTCACTCTTCCCAGTGTTCCTCTTCCTCAGGCGCTAGTTCGAGTGCGAGAGGCCCCGGAACGCGTACGACCAGCTCTACCCAGCAGTAAGGGCATTGCACGATTGCACCTTGCTGAATCTCCCTCGCCAGCGAGATATCAGCGGCACATTCGGGACAAGATCCTTTTCGCCACATGCTCTTCCTCCTTGAGGCGGTTGTATTCCAGTACCAACAATAATTGCCGGCGTTCCGTTTGGTCTGGAACGCCGGCAACCTTTCCTGGCTTAGTGAAAGGCCTACCCTATCCAGACCCAGCGTCTGGCTTCCAGCAGGCCTTCTTCTTGGATGTCACAATCCCAACCTGTCCGATTGTCGTCTGCATGTTGACTTCTCTCTTACCCGTTGCTTTTGTTCCCAGATTCCTACTCGCTCTTTGACTCTCTCAAAAAAAATGGACCCTCGTTTTCTTGGGTCTGAGGGTCGCTTTTGTCTTCGCGCACTAGGAAAAGTGTTTACCTAGCCAGACCCGAAGGCCGGCTTCTTTGCCTCCTCCTTTGGTACGCTTCTTCGCCGATTTTGAATCAACCCACACTCCTAGAAAACACACTGATGTTAAGAGGATACTATCCTAGTTGAGGAGTGTTGTCAAGATTTTTGTCGGCTATGAAGGGATTGGCCGCTGGCACCCTGACTTCACAGTTGTATTGTGCTTTGCGCACCTTCCGTGTCATGTGCAAAGCGAGGACGTATGCTTTCGGACCCACCGTGTAGGAGAGGGTATGCAGGTCTCAAAACAAGAGCGATTGCTGATGAGACACCTTTTGCTTTCCCTGTTCTTGGGGTTGAGCCTCTTGTTGACAGGCTGTTTCTTGATGCCCAACACACCGCCTGTCGCACAATTTCAGACCATTCCTTCGGGGGGAGACGCGCCACTCACGATTCAGTTTGACGCGCAAAGCTCCTATGATCCAGATGGGCACATCGTGTCTTACATGTGGAGCTTTGGGGATGGGCAAAGTGGGGTCGGCACAGTGGTGTCCCATCACTACATCGCGCCAGGGGTCTACACGATCACTCTAACGGTTGAAGACAATCGCGGAGATGTCGATAACTCTGATACTGTCCTTTTTGTCAGCGATCCAGGGGACTTTTCCCGCCAGTATCAGTGGCAGTACGGCGGACAGACGTGGTATTGGAACGTGGCCATTCCCAAGTGGCTCTACTACGAATACCGCCAGCGCGCACGCAGGCCGTGGGGCTCCCGTGATTACGATGATTACGTTTTGGACGCACTTGACGATGAGACCATGCGAGGTCTGGGGCAGACCATTCAAGACGCCATGGGAGGGGACTACTACGCGACCGTCGAGTGTGCGTTCCATTTCGTCCAAGCTGCCGTTGTCTACGTGCACGATCCGAGTGGATTTGAGTATCCCCGCTATCCGATCGAGAGCCTCGTTGATGAGATCGGAGATTGCGAAGATTCCGCTATCCTCTATGCCAGTCTGGTCAGAACCCTAGGGTACGGAGCATTAATCTCCGCGGTGGATACCGATGGTGATGGCAAAGCAGATCACATGGTCGCTCTCGTACCGATTCACGAGTCGTATTCGGAGGCGATCAGCTGCGGGCCAGGGCGCTCTCCGAGCTTCTGGTGGTATGGGGGCCAGCTTTATGCCCTCGCCGAGACAACCGGAGATCCGCCAGGGTATTATCAACTGGGATGCGATCCTTGGGGGCTCGGCGCAATGGATTTCGTTCAAATATGGGACGTGGCGCGGATAGATACATCGCCGCGAGTCAAAAAGTTTATCCTTCCGGAATAGACTTCAGGATGATAGTGAGTTCTCCAAGTACGGGCTATACAAGCCCGATCAGGTAAACTAACACAGCCACTCCTACTACGATCAAAAGGATCAACCACCAGGGAATATCGGCTTCCACAAGACACCTCCTTTTCCCTGCGCCAATATAGAGGGCGAAGGATGTCCCAACCAAATTCATCGTCGAAGCGCTCATCAAAACCCACACGACGCCCACATCACGCTCATAGTGACTTCACAAACGAAATGTAGGCTGAAAGTGATCAAGATCAAAGCGTTGTACCTCCTTACCAACGCACCAGCCCACTAGATCAAGAGGGGCCCGAAAAGGGCCCTTCCTTTTTTCACTTTGACTCAGATTGTTTATCGAAAGCGCCTCAACTCCGAACTAAACTTGAGCCCGGGCATCATCTTCGAGATGTTAGGTGTTGGATGCCGATTCAAGGTCCGCGATATGCTCGACCCCTTCATGTTCAAGGGAGACCATCCAAAGGTACCAGCCTGCCGGCATCGCCAGCTCGGTGCCATCAGGCAGGTGCCATTTGTAGGTCTTGGTGTTTTCGAGGCGCTCGGGTGTGACAAGCTGGGGCTGGGTAAACATCAAGTGAAGGGACGTTGCCACGTCGCAGGTAAGGTTTTGAATCTGAGCCCACGGTTGCGTTGCGTGCGTGGTTGCTTGGTAGGCATTGAAGGCGTCCACACTGGCGAAATCCTTGGTTTGACCATTGGGACCCACGTACCCGGAGAGATTCATGATCTGAGGCCACTCAACACCGGCCACGATCTCGCCGAGCGCAACGAGGGTCCAACGCTCCCATTCTGCGATGTGTGCCACCATCTGGCCAATGGTGCGGCCGTCAGAGCTGATCCGTTTTGCAGCCTGTTCGCTGATAGTACGAACAACGGCGAGATAGTGCGTCAAAACCTCGGTATGGAGTGCGCTGAGAAGGATGTGGCGGTCAAGTGGAGACCGGCGGACGATGCTCACCAGCTGTCTGTAAAACGCATCCCTTCCCAGCATGGTCCCTCTCGTGCGGACTAAGGGCCCATCCCGCGGCACGGTCTCGCCCTGCTTCAAATGGAGTCAGTCCTTAACCGCGCCTATCCAGCGGGTCAATACTGGATCGTGAGCATAGCCTGCCGGTACCGTGTTGTGCTCTCGTTACCTCACCCCAAGGCCGGATCTATCTAGAAGCTGACCGCCAGTAGTCCGGGTTGTTGATGTGGATGCGAATCTGGTCGTACCCTCGGCCAGCGCAGGCACCCATTACGGAGAGCGTGATGTGGGCGTCTTCTCCGCCACAGCGATCGCTCATCGGTGCGTGCCAGATTGGATTCAGGGATGTGGGGTCATCGAACCAACCCTTATCCGCTGTCCACATGAAACACACAGTATGACAACCTGGATTGCTCACACTGCCGTGGAACTGAACCGAGCCACCTTCATTGACGGCCGCTGGATAGTGTCGGTTGATAAGTGGTGTCGGGCTGACCCCTGGAGGACACGGGGTTGATACTCCGACGGACCAGGGAAAGCCGAATGCCGGTCCGCACGGCAACTCTTCGCACGGCGAGCAGAGTGGCTCGCAAACACACGGCCGCACGAGCGTTTCACAGGGCTCCGGTGGACTGATGTGGGGCACACAAGGGATCTCGCAGGGGAGCGGCTCCGGCTCACACCGCTTGACCGGCCTTGTTGGTGGGCAGGGCGCCTCACACGGCCGTGGCTGACATTCACACGTCCCCCAGGTCGTTGCTAGGGGAGGACACCGGATCGGGTCGCCGCTCACGTGCACCCACATGTGATCGGTCGTGCTGATACCTTGCGCGTTGGTCACAGTGAGAGTGAGCTTTATGCACTCTTCGCAGCCGCAAATAATCGGGGCCGTGTAGAGAGGTTGCAGCTGATGGGAATCATCGAAGGTTCCTCGTCCACCTTCGGCGCTCCAGTAGTAGGTAACCGTACCGCCGCTTGGATCGTATCCTTCTCCATTCAGCCGAACGGTCTCGTACTCATCGAGTCTAAGATTTTGGCCCGCGCTCGCGACCGGTGGGGCACCGGCATAGGCGGCGTGACTGACTCGGGAGACCTCCGAGACCTGAGTAGGGGGCGACGTAGTAGAGACTGCCGGCGTTTCCACTTCAGGAGTTGCCGGGAGAAGAAGAACAAGTGCCAAGCCGACTGCCAGTATTCCGATAATCCAGATCGAGGATCCGTTCATTCCAGAACACCTCCTTGATGTAGCCCCCTCTGGAACCCGGCTCTTGGAATCCGTTTCCCGCCAGACGTGTTACCCTCCTAACGTCATCCGGCATCGAACGGATCGTATTAGACTACCCCTAACTGGGGGCAAAGTCAACTGGATTATGTGATGAACATCACGTTGAGAACTGCATTTTCCGAGCACACGGTGGCAAAAGAACCATGGCTAGTGCTCAGCGATTGCCTAAAGGAAAAGGCTCGCCCACCTGTAGCCATAACCCGAGAGCAAGGCACCAACTAAGCCGAGACCAAAGTATAGGAGGAACACGCGTCGGTTGACGACTCCCCACACGGCTGCCATTGCCGGAAGCGTCGTGATCGGTCCGGCGATGAGGAACGCGAGCGCTGCGCCTGGATCCATTCCCTGCTGCAGCAGTCCTCCGATGAGAGGCATCGCCATCAGATTGCCGGTGTACACAGGTATGCCGACAAGCGCAGCCAGCGCTGGAGCGAACAAGCTGCCTGAGCTGAGCGAGCGGATGATCCACTCCTGCGGCACGTAGAACCTGATCAGCGCCTCAAGCACGAATGCGAGCAGCATGAATTTCGCCACCCGGCCGCTTGCAGACAGGATCTCCTGTGATACGTGCTTCCAGCCCCACCGCTTACTTGATCGCGAACTGTCACAGCCACCGGCGGATTCGCAAAAGCAGGAAAAAGTACACCCGCACCCTGATTCCACCGGTGAGGGCTGTTTCTGAGAAGAATCCCACCGTTCTTTCAGCCACGTCGCTGTGCTTCGCAAAAACGATCGTGCAGAAGGGGTTTTTGTTGCGCCCATGCGGACAACTTCCTTGCCCAGATATCCCCGGTTGATGAGCCACAACGTCAGAAGTCCTCCACCAAGGCTGACCAAGAGCGTTGCCACCATCCGTGCCACAGCTACATTCCACCCCAGCACAGAGACACTGAGGAAGAAGATTTCGGGATCCATTGTCGGTGAGGCGA
Organism: uncultured Thermotogae bacterium; assembly: GCA_964582975.1. Lineage (GTDB taxonomy): Bacteria > Bipolaricaulota > Bipolaricaulia > UBA7950 > UBA9294 > CAZDDA01. Next base: position 16,772 of record CAZOUO010000001.1, read on the forward strand.
GCCAAAACGACATGACCGGCGCAATCGGTACCCCAGCGATCAACATCGAAGCGATCACCGGGATCACCGTGCAGGAGCAAAACGGGCCGAACGCTCCTGCAGCAGTGGCTAGAAGGACCGCAACTATCGGCCGGGCCATGAACGCACCCCGCAACCGCTCTCCCAGTCCTGACAATCGAAGAATCACCGCAAACGGCACACTGAACAAAAGAAACGGCCAAATGCGAAGAAGATTCTGCCAGACAAACTCAGCTATTTGAGACAGATGATCCAATGTCGGCCTCCTCTCTTAAGAAATCGGGGGGAATCCAATTTCGCGTATTTCATCGTAAATTTGCGATTTTTTAGCGCAAAAAAAGACCTCCCCGATATCGTCCCGTCAAAATCTCTCATTGCACACCTCGCATTCCGATGCCAGATCAGCAATTTGCTTGCGCAGCCACCGCAGCGCCTCGGCATTCAGGGTGCAACACCGCGACGTCCCGGAATGCTCACCGTGTATCAGGCCCGCCTCCTGCAGCACTTTGAGGTGCTGCGAGACAGTGGACTGGGCAAGTGGTGTCTGCTCGACAACATCCCCAACGGCACGTTGCGGGTATCGCGACAAGAATCGGAACATCTTGAATCGAGCAGGATTGCCTAGCGCACTGAGCATCTTTACCAGCCGCTTCTCGGTGTCTGTAAGAGCGATCTGTTTCATCCTCGTTACCTCTTTATCGTGATTTTACGATAAAGGTCGCCTCTTGTCAAGACACACTGCTTAAGAGTACGGAAGACTCTCCACGCGCCAGAGCCGACTCCCCTTGACTGACCCTGCCACTCCGACATTACCAGGACACCAGCGCCCTGGATCTCGCCTGCCCGCAGGCGATTCAACGCCTCGTTTGCTTCTTCCAAAGAGAACTTCTGCACCTCGGTTCTGACGGGCACTTTCGGTGCGATCTTGAGGAACTCCTCACCGTCTTGGCGCGTCAGGTTCGCCACCGAGCGAATGATTCGCTCCTCCCACAACAAGCGATAGGGGAAGGAAGGAATGTCGCTCATGTGGATCCCGGCGCAGACGACCGTGCCGCCTTTGACCGTCGCTTTGAGCGCCTCCACGACGAGTGGGCCGACCGGGGCAAAAATGATCGCCGCATCGAGCTTTTCTGGAGGCTGCTTCGTCGAGTCATCCGCCCACACGGCCCCCAGCCGGCGGGCAAATGCCTGGCCCTCCGTATCGCCGGGTCGGGTGAACGCATAGAGGCGCTTTCCCTCATAGACCGCCACCTGGGCGATGATGTGCGCCGCCGCACCGAATCCATACAGTCCGAGACTCTCCACGTTCTCCCCCGCCAGCCGGTACGAACGGTATCCAATCAGGCCGGCGCACAACAACGGCGCCGCTTCTGCGGCATCATAGGATGAGGGCAGTTGGAAACAATAGCGCTCGTCCGCCACGGTGTATTCCGCATAGCCGCCATCGATCGTGTAGCCCGTGAATCTCGGATGCTCGCAGAGATTCTCTTGCCTGCGCTGGCAGAAGCGGCAGGTGCCATCGGTGCACCCCAGCCAAGGAACTCCGATTCGGTCGCCCACCTGGAACTGCTTGACGTTCTCGCCGGTGCGAACGACTGTGCCCACAATCTCGTGCCCAGGAATGAGAGGAAGCTTCGGCTCTGTGAGCTCCCCATCTACGATATGAAGATCGGTACGGCACACCCCGCAGGCGTGAACCCGTAGAAGCACCTGGCCCGGACCCGGCTGTGGAACCGGCACATCCATGGCTTTGAGTGGCTGTTTTGGCGCCTCCAAGACCATCGCCCGCATTGTCTTTGGAATCGTCATGCTAACCCCTTTTGTGACCAAGCCTCAGCCGTGATACAACCCAGAATCCAAGCCATTTAGTCGCTCTCCTTACGCACTTCTTCCCGACCCGGTAGCTCGATCAACTTGAGCCGTAGAAGTTTCTTAGCGCGGAAGAAGACATCCTTTCGGTCTCCCTCTTTACGAATGCCCACTGCCACAATAATTACTCGATCCTTCTCGACTCTATAGATCACCCGGTGTCGTGCAACAGACAGGCTTCGCAAGCCAGCAAGTTCATCTACCAAGGCTTTGCCTTGCTTCTTGGGATCCTGAGCCAGGCCTTCGATGCGCCGGTCGATGGTTTGGCGGATCCGTTTATTATCGGGAATTGCAGCAAGCATCGCACGCGCCTGCGGAGCAAGGAAAAGTAGATAGGAGGAAGCCATTGCTCAAAGATCGCTCTTGATCTCATCCCAGGAGATGAGCTCTCCTTGTTCTATCTCCTTTAAACTTTTGCGCAAAGCGACCATGAGGTCCTCATCGCCTAGGATGTCCAAGGTCTCGATCAATCCATCGTAAAGCTCCCAGGGCAAGACAGCCAAGACGGGCTTCCCGCGGCGTGTGATTGCTACTGCATCTGTGGCATCATCGGTCGCAAATTCTTCGGCAAGCCGGCTGAGTTCTGCCCGCGCCTGCGTAATCGGAATAGACTCCTTTACCATCTTTGATCCCTCCGTTAACCGTTCTTCTAAGTGTACAGTTAGAAGGACACACGTCAATAGGAGGCGATGATCTGCTTCGTTGGCCGGCCCGATAAACACTGCAAGCTAGAGTGCGAAGCTTTTCCAAAAACGAGTAGGGTGTCACCGATGATGACTGCTTACCAACTGCTCGAACTGTGGCATGTTGGAAAGGCCAAGAAGGTGGAGATTTCCCACGTTTACCATTTCCAAACCCGCTGCCTTGGCGGCGCGATAGCAGCGGATCGCCTGTTCGAGTGGTGTAGTCGGCAAATCGGCCATCACGAAGTCGCCGTGGAAGATGAGCAGCGAGTAGGGAATACGCGGATCAAGATCGGCAATGAACTGGGCGATGTGGCTGACCTCTTCAGCATTGACGTAGCCGGGCACAAGGAGCGTGGTGGCCGTGAGAAGATGGTGGTTCGCCTGTTGGAGGTAGTCTTGGGCAATGAGGGTGAAGTTTTCATATGCTTGCCGATTAGAAACTCCGCATAGAGCAAGAGAGAGCTTTTCATTCCAGGCTTTGAGATCGAATTTGATGGTTCCAGCTGATGCTAACGAGAGTTTTGCAGCCTGTCGCACGAGGTTCTCGTTTCCGCATCCGTTCCACTCCCAGCAAATGCGAAGGTCTCGCCCTTGCTTTTGCGCCTCCTCGAGCGAGGCCCAAGCAGCTTTCAGAGCAAACGGAAACTGCGGTTCCGGCGAGCCGCCGAAGTAGCAGACGCAGTGCACCTCAGGTCGAAGCGCACGCTTGGTGAACTCCACCAACGTGATCTTCTCTGCCTCTTTGAGATACTTGTGTTGAGCGTTCTGGCAGAACAAGCAGTCGAAGTTGCAGCCGTAGAAGAAGACGGCGAGATTGACTTCACGCCCGCAACTGGCCTTCTGGCACGGGGGGCAGAACCAGGCCGCGCAGCAATTGGTGGGGATCGAATCGTAGTAAGTATGGGCAAGGGCGTCATCCGGTCCCACGAGTTGGTGGAGTTTCCCATCGCGATTCTTGCGCAGGCCGCAGAAACCACGTCCTGCCTCAGGAATGGAGCAAGCATTGCTGCAAAGCTTGCAAGAAATTCCTTCCCCCGATGGGGGAACCGGTGGCAGATTCAATGCCTCTCGGACCCGGCGATGCGGGGCGAGCAATCGTTCCGTGGGAGCATTCTTGACGCATGGATAGCAGAGGCCAATCTCGCTTGCGACAAGTCCTTCTCGTCCGCAAGCTTGACACTTTCCATTCATGCCTCCAGGCTATTGCCAAAAAGAACACTGGGCAAGCCTCAGCACTGAATTTTTGTTTTACCGGCGCTGTAAAATCGCTTCAGGAAGTGTTTTTGGAGGAAATCTTCATTTCTATTCACGCCGTGAATGATGATCATTCAGCACATCTAGAACGTCGAAAGGATAGGCACCTGCGAAAGTGACGTCGCAAAATCCAGTCTTATCACTTATTGAGTATCAGAAAATACGTACTACGTCCCTGTATTTCGGTCTTACAAAACTACCTTCAAAAACCAGTAACCCTCGTGGTGCTCTTGACCTACGGTCTTGATCTCCATTTTGGAGGAAAAGATGGGGCCGTCCGTAACGACGGTATGGTACTCACCCAACTCTCCCGAGGGATCTATTCCGATTTCCTCCATCTCTGTTATTGTCTGAGCCTGTATGGTCTTTCCCAAGAAGTTCTTGTCCAGCTTTTGTTCATTGATGACGACAATTTGAGCTCTGAATCCCAGATCAATGAATTCTTCCAGCAGTTGGCGCCGATCTCTTTCCCAGAGGGGATGAACCGGTACGATTCCCGTAGCACCACACACACGCCTAACCCATTCACGATGCGAGTCCACGTCAATATCCCCGAATACGCCCACTTCGATTCCAGCCTTCTTGAACTCCTGAAGGGCCGAAATGAATTCCGCTTCGTAGTGCTCCCATGAGGCTGAACGGAAAACCGGCTGCAAACCCAGACTCTTGGCCTGTTCCTCAATCAACGGTTTGGGCAGTGCGTGAGAGCGAGAGGTTACACCATCCTCCGATAGGATCGTAAGAAGGGAGTGAGGGATGCCGCCGTTTTGGATGGCGTGATACAGAGCAAGACACGAGTCCTTGCCGCCGCTCCATGAACAGAAAAAACGCTGCCCTTTGATCGATGTCATGAGTGTTTTTCTTTCCCTTCGCCCAACGGTCTTGAGCTCATCTGCAGCGGATATCTCTGGGACTGTAAGTTGCATGAAATTGGGACGATGATTGAAACGCTACTTCACACAACCGTGTAGCTGTCAGATGCAGCGAGATGTTAGACGGACAATTATCACACACCAATATGCTGACATAGTACGTCGAACTCATCGGCAAAATATCCACGTAAAACAATATTCTTGCGATTAGCGCGAACCTCTGAAGACCAATCTTCAAATTCTCGGGCAGATGATTCGCCACTACAGTAGACAATTCTGGCTTCAGTGTATGCCAATGGATTCCAGATATGCTCATCATGTGGCCGAACCTTAATTCCTATGAGCACAACTATCTTGGATTGTGATACTAGTTCAGACCATCTGGACCGCTGTCTTGAGATAAATGTAGCACCAGATGTCGTTTCTTTATGGGGTTCGAAGTAACTCATTACAGGTGGAAATGCATCGCTTTGAATTCGGGCATGAAAGTCAGTAGGATCTGATATCGCAATTACAGGACTATCCGTCTTGACATTCATACCTGCAAATGAAACTACTCTTGAGTCTCCACGAGTTGATTCGCAGAACAAATGGCAACAACCATGGGGAAGGCATAACTCAATTGATCTTCCAGGATCTGTTTGAGTGCCAATAACTGGCCTCAAACGGGCAATACCTAGAGACAATTCCAGCAATCTCTCATAGTTAAGTGAGCATAAAGCTCCTTCCCACCTAGCGGCTCTCAATCGATTGGCTAATCTAATGTAAAGGCTCTGCGGACCAGGAGTAAATCTATAGAAGTAAGCTGCCATCGCCCTTTGCAATGGCGGGAGGCTGTGAGGATGGTCACGAGATAGTTGAACCATACCAACCTCAAAATCTTCTCGAAATTGTTCGAGTAAATCATTGTCTATGGAGCCCCAGCCATTTGGATTGAAAACTCTTAGGTCTTCAAACAGGTGTTCTACTAGAGGTGGTGTGCCACTATCATCAGAGCCAAAACTTGCTCCTGCACCGAATAAAATTATCATTATTAATCCCCTAAATAACTGGCCGTCTAACATTGTTTATGTCGATCCGTATAACACCCCAAATACAGTTGCGCTTGCCGTATAAGACGCCTGCAAATGAAGTATCGGTTTGCGCCTAAGCCCGGAAATACCAGGCTGTTGCGTCGAGGCAATGTTCTTATCATAGTGTCTTATACGGATCAGTATAAAACCCTCCATGTCCACCTCAGAGCACATCGACGGGGCTGCGAACTCCGGCGGCTCCAGCAGTTTCAGCATTGCGCCGAGAGCCGAACGGCGGGCTTGGCCTCCTCCACTCAGATTTCGAGCATCTGTCACAGCACGTCGGTTCTCCATGCATCTCTCTACTTTAGTGATAGTATAGGATCTCCTTCCGCGTTGGTCAAGAAGTTTTCCTTCCTGACACCACCACGACGCGAGTGGCATCAGTACAGCTTGACGAGTCCGCTTCGTTCTTCCTATGATGACCGTGTTATGAAGTCCCTGCGTTTTGCCATCTGTATTCTGTTAGCGATGCTCATCGCTTGTTTGCCGGTTCTTGGAAATGATCTTCCACCTGACAAGGCGGAACTCGTGCGGGTTGGCATGACGCTCTTCGGAGCGGCCCTGGGTCTTGGGATCGGCCCCTTTTTGAATCCGAGCCCGGAAGGTACACCTTGGTCTGACTTGCTCCTTGTCAGCATTCCCGTTGCTGGTGCGGCGACAGCTACCGGGGCTTTGGCGGGGCGGTGGATTGCTGAGGTCACCCTGGCACAGGAACCTTCGCTTTGGCTCTCTCCAATTCTTGGTGTGGGGTTGGGCGCGGCGGGAACCGCCTTTGTTGGTGGTGTCAGCTTCTCACTCGCGGCTGCGATCGGCATACCCACGCTTGATGTCCCGGAGGGCTGGTGGGGATCGTTCAACTATCCCCAAGCTGTTGGGATGGGCTTTATCGCTGGCGCGGTTTGGGGAGGCCTGTTGGGCGTTCCCATCGGCGCGGTGACCGTACCGATTATCTCGGTGTACATGGGGTTCTAGAGAAGTTGGACAAACTCTTCAACCGTTAATCCGGCTTTACAGACGAGACTGCGTAGCGTGCCTCTCTTGAGCTGGGGTAGGGAGTTCCACCTCAACTTCGGTGATGAGCACCTGCTGGTTAGGATTAAGTTCATCACCCAGTTCCTGAAGGTAAGCCGCGATGGCCTCACGGATGTTGGCCAGCGCCTCTTCGTAGCTATCCCCTTGGGAGATGCAGCCGGGCAGGGCCGGGACTTCTACAGTGTAACCCCCCTCCTCTGCTTCCCGCAGCGTCACTAGATACTTCATTCTCATCATCACTCCCTCTTCAAGGCTACAACTTTGGGATTCTGAAGACAAGGGCGCCTACTTCTCGAAGGTCTCGTACGCATCTATCAGGTCGAGGTAGACGCCGTTGAAACCAGCGGAAAGAATCTTGTCCAGGTACCCATAGATGATGGTTTGCCAATCCAGGTCCCAGTAGCGGACCTTGTAGTTGCCGGACCAATTGTGGTTTTCATCCAGGAGCCAGGAGGGTGGATTGTCAAGCCATTGCGGCTGCCAATAGTACCGATAATCCTCGGCTTCGCCGATGCTCATGTAGGCGATCACCAGACGTGCGCCACCGTTCTCTTTGATCTTTAGTGAGGCAATCTCGGCGGGTGTGAGCGCCGAATCGTCGAAGAAGGCGTCGATGATGAGAAGGTCGTAATTCGTTTGGGCAAGAGCGGCCACGAAGGAGAAACGATCCGAAAACGCTCCGGGATTGATCAGGTAAAGGAAATTCTGCGTCTCAGAAAGAAAATGCACGTCCGAAGCATTTTCGTTGGTCGGCCGTTCGGGATAGCGTGGGATGTTATCCAACTCCCGATGATCGGCGGCGAACGATACATAGCCGCGCTTCTCACTTCTTGCATAGGAGTCATCGACAAACGGTTTACTCCAGCAGTAATCGGTCACCAGCACCTCGATCCCGTTTGCTTGCGCCAGATCGAGGAACGCGATCATCCATTCTTGCTCCTTCTTTGGCGTGGGTACATTGTCGCTTTCATAGCCGTAGAACAGATCCTCTCGGCCGATCCCATCGATTGCCTCGAGATACTCTTGCGTTAACGGGCCATCAGGTAAGCCGGTTTCCGTCAGTAGCGCCTCGCCATTCTGTGGGATGACGATGAAGCCGGGATTGACGGCTTCGGCCGCTGCGCTAATTGCGCAGACGAACTTCCGCATGAGCTGTCGATAGTCAGGAGTGTTTTCTGCAAGCCCAACGCACCAGACCACCCCTGAAAGCACAAATGTCAGGAGGGATATAGTGGCGTTCTGAAAAGCCTTTCTGGCTTTTGGTTTCATATAGCTCTCTTTTCTTTCCCACTTCGCCTTTGTTGCCATTCTACCCGCACCCAGTTTTCGGGTACACTTCACCCCCATGACGATTCGTGCGGCTTTGTTGGACTTGGATGGAACAATCTGGGATGCGCCGATCGATTGGCCGCGATTGCGCCGCGAAATCGGTCTGCCTTTGGACAGCCGTCCAATTTTGCATCATCTGAAGGAGATGCCCCCGAAAGCGCGTAATCGAGGCCTCAGCATTCTTGAGAAACATGAGGCCCTGGGGGTGTCAAACGGAGCGTTGATTCCTGGGGCCCACGAGTTGCTTCGATTTCTAAAAGCCCGACAAATCAAGTGTGCGCTCGTCTCCAATAACTCGCGCCAAAACGTCCAATCCGTTCTTGGCCTACATGATCTTGCGTTTGAGGCAGTCCTAACGCGTGATGATGGTGTGTTTAAGCCGGATCCCGAGGCGTTTCTTGCGGCACTCAAACAGCTAGAAGTGACACCCGACCAGGCAATCGTCATCGGGGATACGCATCTGGACCTCCTCGCTGCGCACAGCGCTGGGATCAAGGAAGTCATCCTCGTTGGAACCAAACCATGGATGCGGGAACTGCTGCCGCCGGACGTCCCCTATCATCGGGCACAGGATCTGTTCGAGGTGAAGGCAATCGTCACGCAGCTTCTGGACCATTCGAACGACTAGGCCGCTTCGGCCAATGTTTATAGCCGAACCAGTTTCAGCGCTAAATCGGCCGTCTGTTCCGGCTTGACCTTGTGCGTGAACTCCGCCAACCGCCCTTCTTCATCGATGGCGAAGTGGCTGCGAAGAATGCCGTGGAAGGTCTTTCCCATCATCTTCTTTTCGCCCCACGCGCCGTAGGCCTCGGCGACCTTGTGGTCGGGGTCGGAGAGGAGGGTGAACGGCAGGTTGTGCTTCTCGCGGAATTTACCCAAAGTCGCGGGTTTGTCTGGACTGATCCCGATCACGACGACGTCCTCTTCTTCGATTTTGGGAAAGACATCGCGAAGCGCACACGCCTGCTTGGTGCAGCCAGGGGTGTTGGCCTTCGGATAGAAGTAAAGAACGACTTTCTTGCCGCGGAAGTCCGATAGATTTACTGTTTCACCGCTATCGGCTGTGAGTGTGAATTCCGGCGCTATCTCACCGATTTCTAGCATTCCTGTTACCTCCTTAATTGCTTGATCTTAGTTGCGTGTCCAAATTGCCCAACCGTTCCAAGCGATTTCCTCTTCAACCTCTTGTCAAGCTATAATCATGACACTATGGCTGTTGTCAACAAGATTGGCAAGGTGATGAAGCGAAACCACGCCCTGGTCACCTTCGATCAGGAGCGGATCATCCGCGCTATTCGCCGTGCGGCGGAGTCGATCGGCGGGTTCGAGCAGGATTACTTGGAGGGCGTCAACGACCGGGTCTTCGCCGCCGGGAAAACCGACGAGGGGATCGCGGAGTGCCTCTCCGACCTGGTGGTGATCACCTTGAACGCCGAGCCGCATCACTTGGTCTCTAATTTCCCTCCCACCGTGGAAGAGATCCAGGACACGGTCCTCCACGTCCTATCCAGCTATGGATTCACCAGAATCTCGGATGCCTACGCCTGTTTCCGTTGGGGACACCACTGGGTGCGGGAGGGCGCGATCACCGAGGAACAGTTCGTTCGGAACGGCTATCCCGCTGAATACTTGGAGGAGCTCATTGCTTGGAACAAGGAACAGGGATGCGACACCGTCGAGGGCTTAAACGAACTCGTACGACAGAACAAGCTTGAATCGCTCATCGAGGCGGCCATTGCGCGATACGAGGCCTCCCTGGATGAGGCCGCGAACAAGGTGATGGGACGGATCGAGGCGGGCGATGCAATCCAGATGATCTGGATCAGCGGCCCGTCTTGCTCGGGCAAGACAACCTCCACAGTCAAGTTGACCCGGCGGCTTGAAGAACAAGGCCTGCGCTTCCTCATGCTCAACCTCGATGACTACTTCTGGCCGCTGATCGAGCATCCGACTGACTGGCTCAACGACCGCAACTACGAGACACCCGAGGCGATCGATATCCAGCTTCTAAACACCCACCTGCGTGCGCTTTTAGATGAAAAGACGGTGGACAAACCGATCTACAGCTTCAAAGAGGGACGACGTGTTGGGACTAAGCGAGTCAAGCGGGACCCCGACCAGATCCTTCTTCTTGACTGCTTGCACGGATTCTATCCGCCGATGACCGAGGGAATCGACCCTGAGGTGATCTTCCGCTTGTACATCGAGGCGATGAATCCGCTGTACGAACTCGAGGTGATGGCCCCGCTGTACGAGGGTGATTGGACCGGACGCCGTTTGACGCGCTTTGATGATGTCCGCCTTCTCCGCCGCATGCTGCGCGATGCGAAACACCGCAATCATCCACCGTTGGCGACGCTGCTTCACTGGCATTACGTCCGGGCGGGCGAGCTGTTCAGCATCATCCCATTAAAGGGGTCGGCCGATCATATCATCAACGGTGGCATGCCGTTCGATCTGCCTGCGCTGAAACCCTTCTTCACAGGAGAGGAGAGCATTTGGCCGAAGCCGGGCGACCTCGACCAGTACGCCTCTTTCCTCGATGCCCGCATCCGTTACCAGCGCGTCGAAAGGTTGCTTGATGCGGTCGAAGGGTTGACGCTCTCCCAAGTAGAGAACTTGAGCCTGATTCCAGGAGACTGCTTGGTCCGCGAGTTCATCGGGAAAAGCACGATCGAAATCCCCCACAATGAGTGATCGGGTGCAAGGACGATGCCGGCGAACCTGACTCCAGAATTCTTGAAGGCGCGCGAGCGGTTCCGGGCCGCTCAGACTCCGGAGGAGAAACTCGTCGCATTGGAAGAGATGCTTTCTACCATTCCCAAGCACAAGGGGACGAGCAAGATGCAGGCCGACATCAAGCGACGAATCGCCAAGCTGCGGGGCGCGCACTCTCAACAGAAACGAGGAAGAGGCAGCGGGCCGGAACACATCGACCGCGCCGGCGCTGGACAGGTGGTTCTCGCTGGTCCTCCGAACAGCGGCAAGTCGAGCCTGCTTGCCGCGTTGACCAATGCCCAACCCCAGATCGGCGATTATCCCTACTCGACCGTCTTCCCCGTTCCGGGAATGATGAGCTTTGAGGACATTCAAATCCAGCTCGTTGACCTGCCGCCGATCACCCCGGAGTACACCGAACCGTGGGTGTACAACCTGATTCGTGAAAGCGATCTTGCCCTTCTGACGCTCGATGGAAGTGAATCACAGGAGCTCACGGACACGGTCGTGGAGACCCTCACTCTGCTTGAGGAACGCCACATTCAACTGGCAGAAGCGCCGCTGGAACCTGAGGATCTTAGAGTCAAGGTGGTGCCGTGTCGGATCGTCCTCACCAAGGATGATTTAGGCAATCACCGTGCCGCTGCCGAAGAGCTTTCGATCTTCTTCCCCGTCCTGTCTGCCTCAGCGACAACAGGGACTGGCCTTGACGAGTTGCGACAGGAGGTGTTCACTGCACTTCGGATCATCCGTGTGTACACGAAGCTTCCCGGCAAATCACCGGATCTGACCGTGCCTTACACGTTACCAATAGGCAGCACGGTGCTCAACATCGTCCAGACGGTGCATCGCGAATTTGTTGACAAGCTCAAGTACGTGCGCCTGTGGGGGTCGGGCAAGTTCGACGGCCAACAAGTTCCTTCCGGCCACGAGCTACAAGACAAAGACATCGTGGAGATTCACATAACCTAGATCCAATACGGGTCGATATCAATCTCGACGTTCGACACGATTTCCCGAGAAGCGGCACAGGCAGCCCGTACGACCTCTGAGTCGGCCCCCTTGACAAGCAGGGTCTCGCAGCCGCGGCGCAGCGGATTGGGAATGGGGCCGAGAACCTCTACCTCGAAGCGGCGCAAGATTGTCTCAAGCTGTTCGAAATCTTTGCGGCGCTTCGCTACAGAGCGGCCAGTGAGGAGCAAGCGCGCCAAATGGGAGAAGGGCGGGTAAAAGAGAGCCTTTCGCTCGGCAATCTCCTGGGCATAGAAGCGATCGTAGTCCTCGCTTGCGGCAGCCCGTACGGCGTAGTGATCGGGATAGTGCGTCTGAATGATCGCCTCACCCTCCACCAAACGTCCGATGAGCCCGCTAAGATACTGATAGGTCCGCTCGGCGGCGCGGAAGTTGGGAAGCGCTAGGAGCGTATCGATGCTCACTGCCCCCACAAGCCCTAGTCGAGGAAGCGCTGGACCCTTGGCCAGCATCTGGGTTGCAACCAAGATATCCGCTGTGTCGAACAAGCCCTCTATTCCCTTCTGGAGGTGAGTTCGGAAGGTCTCCGTGTCCATTCGGACAACCCGGGCATTGGGAAATTGCCCTTGCACCTCATGCTCCACTCGTTCGCTTCCCACCCCGACAAAGCGCAACGCTCGCGATCCGCAGTGGGAGCAGCGCATCGGTCCGTGTGCCTTGCCACAAAAGTGACAGACGAACTGTGCTCGCTGCACGTGATACGTCAGGTTCACGCCACAGTCTGGACAGCGGAGCAGGTGACCACACGTCTTGCACAGCACGCCTTTGAAGTATCCACGCCGATTGACTCCGAGCAGGACCTGCTTTCCCAAAGCAAGCGTCCGGTCAATCGCCTCAACAAGCGACCGGCTTAGAACGTCCTTTTCTCCTCGCATGTCCACCACGTGCACCATGTGTTTCGGGTTGGGCTCCTGAGGACGGGTCAGGACGAGGTCTCCCCTCTGAGTGGCATGGAAGGTTTCTAGGGACGGCGCGAACGATCCCAAAACGAGGAGGCCTTCGCTTATTCGTTCTTCTGCCACGGTGCGCGTGTGGTAGTAGGGGAGCATCTCGTCCTGCTTGTAGGACCAATCCTGCTCCTCATCGAGGATAAGGAGGCCGAGTTTAGTCAGCGGAAGAAACAGAGCAGAGCGCGTACCGACGAGCAGGTGGGATTTTCCCATTCGAGCCTTCTCCCACACATTCCCCCGTTCGCTTTCGGGGAGGCCGCTGTGGTAGAGATCAACCGCACTTCCCAGCTGCTCGCGCAAGTTGGCGTGAAGCTGCGCCGCGAGAAGGATCTCCGGGGCGAGGACGAGGGCGTTTTTATAGTCAGCGAGGGTTGTCTCAATCAAGCAAAGATAGGCATTCCAACGGTTTCTAGCGAAAAGCAAGATCTGTCCCTGGCCCTGTTGCGGCTCAACCAAGTCCTTCACCCAAGCAGGTTGCTTGAGCCGGACTTTGCGAAGGGCAAGACGCGGCGGTTTGACCTCCTTTACCCAGCCTTGTTTTGACAAACGATCGAGCACCGCACGGACCGAGCCCAATTGCTTCCGTAGTTCCGCCTCCGAGCACCGGCCGGATGTGGCTAAGAGAAGGCGAAGCACCGCCGCCTGTCGCGGCGCCCGTTTGGAAAGGACTTCTATGATGGGAAGAATCTCTTCAAAATCTTTGGCCAATGTGACGAAACGCTCTGATTTTTTACTCACCCGGCGAGGCAGCATCCTGTTTGCAACAGGACCGAGTGGGGCAAGGTAATACTCGGTAATGCGGGTGCAGAACGAGAGCGCCTCTTGCGAGAACGCGGGAGCCGGCTTGATCTCAAGGACCGCTTCCAGCGGCCCGGGGTGCTCACTTTCTGCCGCAAGGCCGGCCACAATGCCCCAGCGGTCACTTTCCTGGAAGCGAACCCGTGCTCGCTTTCCCACTGCAATGGCGCCCTCCAATTTCTCCGGGACGAAAAAGTCGAACGTTTGGTCGGCCGGCAGCGGAAGAAGAACCTGTGCGATTTTTCTCCTTGAGTCCAAGACGTTTCTCCCCTTGGTGCAATTGTACCACGTGCGAATTTCTCTTGACCGGTTCACTGATGACGCATAGTCCAGTCGGATTTGTATCTCTGGTTAATGGTTTTGAAGTCGAAGGAGTTTGAGAAGCTTATGGATCACAGCAGTTATATGCAACGACGTAGCGATCACGTTCATTCCAGCCTGACGGCCATTACTTCACGATTTGCCTGCTCGCATGTCATCAGCGTCAACCTCGACAAACTCACAATGACTGACTGCCTCACCGAACAGTACGTCAGCCATTCCGGCTGGCTCAAACAGCGCCATTGCCCGCGTTGCCTCCTCGGGATCAATTCGGGCGACGACTAGCTGCTCCCTATTTAATTTGCTTGCCGCGCGGATCTGCCCATCGGGAGCAACGACCAGTGAACGGCAATTCTGAAATTCGCAAGCTATGTTGGCACTTACTAGGTATGTCGTGTTTTCCGCAGCGCGAGTGACGAGCATCGCCTCGTGGACCGGCAGCTTCCATTCTGTGCCCGGACGCGTTGTGTTGTTCTGTAAATGGAAAAGAACCTTGGCACCACTCAGAACGCACGCCCGTGTCGTATCCGCGAATCGAAACCCTTCAAAGCAGATCACTACGCCCACAGGGACGCCACGGAGTGGCCATACACTAAAGCCACTCCCGGGCGAGTACGCCAGCGCATCGAGCGGCGTAAGGACTGTCTTGTCGTGCCGGCCGATCATTTTTCCCTGCTCACTGATGATTAACGCCGTGTTGCGCGGTTTTTCGTTAGGAATATGCGTTTCAGTTCCGAGAATGCAGGCGACATCGTGTTTTCCACAGCGCTTGGCAATGGTTGCCTCCCAGGCTGCCAGTTGGTCCACTTGAACTGGCGCGTCGGCTGGTGTGATGTCAACGCGGTAACCAGGGAGATGGGCTTCGGGAAAACAAAGAATCTGTACCCCGCTCTTGGCTGCACGGTCAACATACTCAAGAGCCTTCTCCCCATTTGCCCCGATATCATTGGTCTGTTTGATCTGAGCGATACCGATGACAAGCTCACCCATCTTTCCTCCCGTTAATTTCAGTTCAACTCGATGCGATTGCAGAAAGAATTCCGTGCGGGTCGAATTTCTCCCTGAGAGCCTTCAGCACATGTTCAGCCTCGCCAATAGATTGCCAAGCAGATAGCGCCTCTCGCAACGAAAGAGGCGCTTGCTCGATCACTGAATGTCCTCCACGTCTTGTTATCTCCTCAAGATAATGCTCAAGTCGACGTGGAACAGCATCGGGAATTGACACAAATAGAAGACCGGTACCGGCTCGTGCTTGACGAAAGCCCCCCTCTCCTGCAAGCAGATCCCAGGCTTCTGGCAGCTGCGCCGGAGGAAGACCGATGCGAAGATGCACTGCGTCCTTGCCTGCACGTTGCCACCCATTCATCCTCAGGGTGGCCCACAATCTGACGTGTCTATTCCCCTGGATAACGTTGTGTTCCTTCGCTCCGCTCCTCTCTGCTATTCCGAGAATATCGCGCAGCTGTCGTTGCACTATCGGCTTTGATCCCTCAAGAAGAACAGCTGCTAGCATCAGCTCAGACTTAGTTCGAAGACCTTCTAGTTGAAGAAGAGGGTCCATTACCTCAATTGCAGATGGAAACAGGCAAGAGGCACACAATTCTTGCACAAAGGCAAACGCCTCTTCAGGCATCTTGAAGTAGACAAGAACGGTCTTCTCTTCTGCCGGGAGCAGGGAAGTGCGCAATGTGGCGGCAGTCATAACCCCCAGCGTGTTCCGCGATCCGATGAAGAGCCCATGCAAGTTGTAACCGGCAACGTTCTTCACCGTTCTCCCACCAGAGTGGATTACCTGGCCGCTGACCAAGGCGACTTCCATTCCCAATACCATGTCATGGGCGGTACCGAACTTCAATCTCCGGGGTCCGGAAACGTTCTGGGCCAACATCTCGCCGACGGTAGCGTTTCTCGGGTCAGGTGCCTCCAAGGGGAACCACTGCCGCGATGGCCGGAGATAGTCTTGAAGCGCGGAAAGGCTACAACCGGCCTGCACAGTGATCGTCAGATTGTCTTTGTCGTACTCCAACACTCGGTTCATCCCTTTCAGGTCGAGGACAATGGCTTGCCTGTAGGACGGGTTGTCCGTGTCCCGAGGGATAGTCCCATCCCAGACGATAAGCTTTCCGCTAAGTTGATCAACAGCATTGAGAACCCCAGCTACCTGCTCAGCTGTGCGTGGAAGCGCCAAAAGCTTTGGCGTTCGTTCGCTCACTACGTAGTGTGACAGCTCCTCAGGCTGATTGAGCCATTTGACCATAGGCAGTGCCCGCTGGAGAGACTTTATTGTCTTGTTCGGCATTCTCAGCTGGTTGTTCCGAGTGTCCGCGATATCCGGTGGGAGAATTTTGCCAGGATTCATGAGCCCCGGAGGATCGAACGCCCGCTTTACTGCAACCATGGCCTGCAAGTCGGCCGGCTCGAAGATGAAGGACATGGCAGCAATCTTCTCTGTTCCTATCCCATGTTCCCCGGTGATGGTGCCGCCCAATTGAGTACAGATCTTAAGGATCTCTGTGCCGGCCGAGCGTACCTTCTGCACAATATCCGGTTCCCGAGGATCAAAAAGAATGAGAGGATGAAGGTTACCGTCACCAGCATGGAAAACGTTTCCCACTGGAAGGCCATAACGCCTCCCCACATCCGCCACTCTTTCTAGGGCTTCGGGCAGTTGGGTCCGGGGTACCGTACCATCAAGCACCAGGTAGTTCGGCATCAGCTGTCCCAACGCTCCAAAAGCTCCTCGTCGGCTGGCCCACAATTGATCCCGTTCAGCTTCATCACGGGCTGCTTGCATCCCACAGGCTCCATTCTGCTGACAGATGGCCTTGATCTTCGCTATTTGTTCATCTAAGTCGTCATTCAGGCCATCCACCTCGATGATTAGAAGAGCGGTCGCGTCTTGAGGAAGGCCAGCGCGGGTGGCTTTTTCTACTGCCTGGATGACGAGTGCGTCCATCATTTCTAGTGTCGATGGCACGATGCCAGCCGCAATCGTTGCTGAAACAGCTTGGCCAGCCTCACGCAGACTGTCAAAAAGAACCAAAAAGGTACGTACTCCTTCCGGCTTCAGCATGATTCGAACCAACGCTTTTGTGACAATCCCCAAAGTGCCTTCGGAGCCAACCACCAAGCTGACTAGATCGTACCCAGGACTCTCAGGAGCCTTGCCGCCGAACCAAGAAATCCTGCCATACGGAAGAACCAATTCCAGCCCCAACACGTGATTGAGAGTAACGCCGTACTTAAAGCAATGGGGACCGCCGCTGTTTTCGCCCACATTGCCTCCCAGCGTGGAGACCTTTTGTGAGGCCGGATCGGGAGCGTAGTGGTAGCCATAGGGAGCCAATGCCTTTTGCAGAGTTAGATTGAAGACACCCGCCTCCACAAGCGCGAAGCGATTAGCCACATCGATCTCTAGCACCCGGTTGAGGCGATTAACCACTAGTACTATCCCTCCTTGGGTAGGGACAGATCCGCCGCTCAGATTCGTTCCCGCACCCCGAGGTGTCACGGGTATCCCGCGTTCGTAAGCAAGACGTACGACCCCCGCAACTTCCTCGGTGGAGCCTGGCAACACCACAACATCGGGTCGGCCCCGTTCTAGGGATGCATCGTACCGAAACAGAAAGAGTTCTTCGGGATCGGTTAAGACATGTTTTGATCCCACAATTCTCTTAAGCTCATCGACTACCTGTGGTGAAAGCATCAGCTCCTGTCCTCTGGGTGGGGCATTCTTGCCCACACGAACTCAGCTAGATCCCTCACCTCCAAAGCGATCTGCTTTTTGCGAGCAGCGCTAGTCAGCACACGCTGGCATTGTGGGCAAGCGGTGACAAGAATACTAGTGCCAGTTTTTTGAGCATTTTCTAGACGCAGCGCTGCAATGTCTTCTGACAGCCCTTGGTTCAACAGGTCCAGATTGGCGCCGCCACCACAGCACATAGCGGCATCCTTATTCTCGTTCATCTCACGGAATTCGACGCCTGGGATTTGAGTCAACACCGTTCGAGGCGCATCGTAAATGCCTTGCTTGCGACCCAAGTGACAGGGATCGTGGTAGGTGACTACAAGAGGCTCACCGGGATTCTGTTTCCAGGTAAGCTGACTTTCTCTGGTTGCAGCAGCCAGAAACTCTACGGCATGAAGAACCTCCACTTGGTCTGAGGGATAAGCGGTCTTCCAGGTGTGATAGCACAACGAGCAGGTTGTGATAAGACGCTTGATCCCTTGGTCCTCCAGAGCCTGTAGATTATGTGAGATTAAGGTATCAGCCGGAAGTCCAGCCGAAACAAGCGGGTACCCGCAACACCATTCTTCGCCACCGAGCAGGGCGAACGGAACCCCCAGCGCGTTCAAAATGTGACCAAAGGTCAGCGGGATGGTAACAAGTGAGGGATCAAAAGCAGAGCCACAGCCCACCCAGTAGACTGTGTCCGCGTCAGAGGAAACAAAGATGTCTTCTTCGGGATTCAACCACAGGCATCTCTTATCATTCAGATCACCCAAGATATTGTGGGCTTGCTCGATGCGGTTCTTCAGATCTTTCAAAGATTGGGGGAAGGCGACGGTCTCAGCCAGAGCTTGACGCGCCATTGAGAAGATCTCTTCAAGGTGGACACCACCGGGGCAGTGTTGAGCACACAGCTGACAATCTGGGCAGAACCAAAGGGACGCCCCCACGGCATCCGTCAGCGGGATCGTCCTCTCAGCCACACCTCTCAGAAGTTGTAGGCGGCCCCGAGCGGTCACGCCTTCTCGGTGGAGGATCTCAAATGTGGGACACGCCGCTTGGCAATAGCCACAGCAGGTACAGCGGAGCATCTCTTCATAGCAAGGCATGTCGGTTGGCAGCACTCGAATGTCTCCATTCTTTGCACAATGATTTTCATCAGTGCCCACATTTTCTCCTTAACCGAGTTTCCGTATCGTAGCTGCTTTTCTTTTCAGGTACCTACAGGCGGTGGCTACTATTGGCTCCGTCAGAACAGTTTCCCTGGGTTCATGATCCTGTTCGGGTCCAGGACGGATTTGATCTTACGCATTAATTCAATCTCGTCGGATTTTGTTCTGGAGAGAATTCCCTTTTTCACAAACCCGATTCCGTGCTCACCGCTGACGGCTCCGCCAAGCTGGGCGGCCTCTATTGCTATGCGCTCTAGAATCTCTTCCGCCATGCTCTTCCAACGGTCGGGGGACACGTCTGCGGGCTTCAGCGGTGCAGGGTGGATGTTCCCATCCGCTGCATGACCAGCGCAAGGGATCTCAACGCCATATTCCTCCGACAGGTCACTGATCTTCTGCATCATGCTTGGGATCTCTGACAGAGGGACGACAAAATCGCCAGTGCTTACATACGGGTCGATCGCTTTCAGGGCTTCTAGCCAATTGCGGCGCATGTTCCAGATCTTCTCGGAGGCAAACTTGTTGTCGGCAACAAAGACCTCCAACGCACCGCTTTCCAGGCACGCATTGCCACCTATCTCGTACACATCCTGCAGATCCTCCTTCGTTCGACCCTCGAGCTGCAAGATCAAATACGCACCCGCCTCATCCTGATACGGGAGCGTAGAATTCGTATAGGTGGAACAGTGAGCGACCGAAAGTCGGTCGATGAATTCGACCGCGACAGGGAGTTCCTTACTGGCCAACATTACCTTGGGCACCGCGTAGATTGCGTCTTTGACCGTCCGGAAAGGAACCAACAGGTCGGCAACCTGTCCGGGCTCTGGAATCAAGTTCAGGTAGATCTTGGTGAATACCCCAAGTGTTCCTTCTGAGCCGATGAAAAAGCGAAGAAGGCTGTAGCCACTTGAGTCCTTGCGACGCTTGCCGCCCATCTCGATGATCTCCCCCGACGGAAGGACGACTTCAAGGCCCAGTACGTGCGCGGCTGTCGCACCGTACTTGATCACCTTGGCTCCACCGGCGTTACAGGCGACGTTTCCGCCAACGAAACTCGATTCCACGCTCATCGGATAACCAGCGTAAAACAGCCCCTGTTCGGCGACCAGTCGGCAGAGGTCATTGGTGACCACACCCGGCTCTACAACGGCCACCAGGTTTATCGGGTCGATCTCAAGGATGCGATTCATCTTCTCACACGACAGAACAATCCCGCCGTGAAGCGGGATCGCCCCACCAGCAAGGCCACTTCCTGCGCCCCGGGGCGTCACCGGTATCTTCTCGCGGTTTGCCAACTTCACAATCTCGCTGACCTGTTTGGTGGTGGTTGCCTTCACAACTGCCTCAGGCATCGCTGCATACAACGCGCCGGCCTCGTCCTTCCCGTAAGGCTCGAGCTGGTCGCGATCGTCGAAGATAACGTTTCGCTCACCGACGATCTGTTGTAGTTGCTCTACCACATCTCCGGTTACTTCTTCATACTTATTCATTTCAGCGAACCTTCCTTGGGCGGCGCCATACTCGACCGATCTAAGCGTTCGAGAAGAACCGGGATGATCTCGGCAAGGTCTCCCACAATTCCAAAGTCCGCAACCTTGAAGATGTTCGCTTCCGGATCTTTGTTCACTGCCACGACCACCTCTGACGAAGACATACCCGCGAGGTGATTTGGAGAACCGGAGATTCCAAGCGCCATGTACAGCTTCGGCGTAACCGACTTGCCACTGAGGCCGACCTGGTGAGCGTAGGACACCCACCCCTGATCCACCGCCGTCCGCGAAGCGCCGACTGCCCCGCCAAGTCTTCTGGCGATCTCAAAGGCCTGGGTGAATCCTTTTGCATTCTTAAATCCCTTACCACCAGCGACAACGATATCTGCGTCTTGGATAGGCGCATCGCTCGTCGTGTCCGGGTCAAAGGCAAGGCGAACCACGCGAGCAGCAAAATAACTCTCGTCGAGCTGCTCTTCAATTATCTCTCCTTGCCGTGAGGGATCTCGGGGAAGAGGCCGCTTCGACTTGGGTCGCACTGTCGCCATCTGGGGTCGATGCTTGGGAGTCTTAATCGTCGCTATCACGTTTCCACCAATGGCTGGGCGGGTCTGCAATAACAAGCGCTCTTCTGTATCTATGGCCAGCCCGGTGCAGTCAGCAGTGAGTCCAGTGTGAATCGTCGCGGCCAGAACTGGCATCACGGTCCGTCCCATAGTCGTTGCAGAGGCAAGCAGAATCTCCGGGTGATACTTCTTGATCAGTGTTGCAAGAATACGAGCGTACGGATCGGCGCGGAAGATGCCGAGTTCCGGGTGGTTGGCTACTAAGACTTTGTCCGCACCACGATAGACGAGTTCTTGTGCATGGTCGATCACGGACTGTCCGAGGATGACGCACGTCAGCTCCTCTCCCAGTTTGTCTGCCAGACCCCGTCCCCAGGCTAGTAGCTCGTAGGAAACTGAGTGAATCGTGCCATTTCGCTCTTCCCCCAGCACCCACACACCTCGATCCATACAGTCACCAAACCTTCCTTAGATGATCTGAGCTGATTTGAGGTACTCAATGAGTCGATCGACGCACTCCTCCAAAGGTGTGGTCTCTGTTGATATGACCTCCCCTGCACGCGTCAGTGTCGGATAAGACACTCTGACCACCCGCGTGGGAGATCCACTCAGTCCAAGACAGGTGCAATCCGCTCCGATGGTCTCGGCCGTGAGCACTGGAACTTCGGTGCGTCGGGCAGTCATCTTGCCGGTCAAGGTCGGCAGACGCGGTTCGTTGATTTCCTTAACCACGCTCACCAGCGCAGGCGTGGGGCATCGAACCACTTCATGGCCACCTTCGACCGCCCGATGCGCGGCCAGACTACCGCCATCGTGTAGCTCGATACGGCTCACATACGTAAGTACGGGAAGATCGAGCATCGTCCCTACCATTGGCCCAACTTGCCCTGTCTCTCCATCGGTCGCTCGCTCCCCGCAGAAAATGAGATCGAACGTACCGAGATAAGAAACAGCTTTGCTTAACGCGTATGCCGTTGCCCACGTGTCGGCACCGGCGAACTCGCGACCACAGATCAGAAGGCCCTCGTCGCAACCCATCGCGATGGCTTCTCGAATTGCTTCGGCAGCCGTGGGTGGGCCCATCGAGGCGACCGTCACTCGTGGCTTCCCCTCGTTTTGTTCCTTGATCCGGATCGCTTCCTCTACCGCGTAGAGATCGAGTGGGTTGATCACGGCCTCGACACCGGTCCGGACCATCGTACCCGTCTCTTCATCCATCTTGACGTTCTCTGTCGCAGGGACTTGTTTGACCAGTACCAAAATTCGGTTCATTAATTGTTCTCCCCTTCTACTCCTCCGAAACGCCGCTGACCATCTTGACACAGGGACCAGGCCCCCACGACCCAATCGACAACCGAGTGAAATACAGGAATGCCTTCCGTCTCGATGCGGGCCGACATCTGCTCTGTATAGGGCCCGCCAATCGATCCGCAGACGATCGGCTTTTCGTGCCTTCTGCGGAGATTGGAAAGCACCTCGACGATCTCCATCCCCAGAGCCGGGTCCTGGAACACAAACCAGGGCATCACAATATCAACATTCCGATCGGCAAGAAGAGCATCGATGCCGAGAGCATAGTCACCAGCAGTTCCAGAGCCCGTGACATCGACGGGGTTCTGGACCAGAAAGTAGGGCGGATAGTTGCGCCTCATGCGATCGAGGGTTGCTGTTGTCAGTTCTCCTAACCGGAGGTCGTAATGATCGAATAGATCCATTGCTTGGATCATTGGGCCAGCGCCGTTGCTGATCATCGCCACCCTGTTACCACGGGCTGCTGGCTGCATGACGAGAGATTTAACTGCAGAAAAGAGGGCTTCAAGGCTGTCTACTGCAATGACACCCGCCTGGGTAAATACTCCTTTCCAAGGCCCGAACGTGCCTCCGAAGAAGCCGGTGTGGGAGATCGACGCACTGGCGGCTTGTGCTGTTCGACCAGACTTGTACACCACAAGCGGCTTTCGAGGGGTAACGTTTTGAGCAGCACGTAAAAACTTCCTGCCATCATTCAGTCCTTCGATGTAGCAGGCTATCACCTCCGTCTCGGGATCGTCTCCCAGGTAGACAATTAAGTCCGCCTCATCCACGTCCAGACGATTGCCGTAGCTTACGAACTTGCTTACGCCAAGTTCGCAAGCTTGTTCCAAAAGCGTTGCTCCCACTGTTCCCGATTGCGTGAGTACGGCGATCTTCCCGGCCTTTGGTCGAATCATGCGCTCGCCCGTCTGAAAGAAAGTATCGAGCCGGTTCTTGCCGTTGAAGATACCGATGCAGTTGGGCCCTACGATGCGAACGCTGTGCATGTCCGCAACCTCGGCTATTTCGCGCTCAAGCCTCAAGCCTTCCTCACCCAACTCCTTGCCGCCACCCGAAACGATAACCATGTTGTGGACCCCTTTACTCGCGCAATCACGAATAACTTCGAGCACCGCAGACAGCGGAATCGCCACGACCACCAAATCGATCGGCCCCGGCACCTCGCTCACAGTTCGATAGGCAGACAGCCCCATCACATGCTCCTGCTTCGGATTGATGGGGTAGATCGTCCCTCGGTAACCCTGGTGTAACAGGCTGTGGACTATGCTGTATCCGATCTTCGCGGGATTGGTCGACGCTCCGACTACTGCAACCGACTGAGCATTGAAAAATAAATCCAGATGCTCCGTATTGGGGAGAGGTTCGGAGGGTACGCGAGGACTTTCTTTCATCTCCACCTTCGCGTCCAGAACCCAGTGTTTGTCTCCGATCACAAGGATTGGGTTCAAGTCGATCGCGATTAGGCGATCTGCATGATCCATCGCCAGGTGGTTAGCACGGAGTAGCAGGTCAATCAGCAGTTGATCAGATACGCCGGGCAGGCCCCTGTATCCTTGCAGCACCCGGTAGCTAGAAATCTCCTGGATCATCCGCGCTGCCTCATTCTTGTCCATTGGAAGAACGCGGAAGGTCACATCCTGCAAGACTTCTGCGAAGATCCCGCCGAGTCCAAAGACAATGATTGGACCAAACTGTGCATTGTGCTCCAGACCGATGAAGATCTCGTAGCCTTTGGAGTACATCTTCTCAACCCGAACCCCTTCAATTTGAGCTCTTGGAACCTTTGACTCGACCGAAGTCATGATGCGCTCATAGGCGGCTAGGACTTGATCTGGAGAAGCGACATCCAATTCGACACCTCCCACGTCAATCTTGTGAATGATGTCCGGCGAAGCGATCTTCATCACGACCGGAAAGCCAATTTCTTGAGCAATCTGAGAGGCCTCCGCGGGGGTCTTCGCCAATCGATGTTGGGGAAACTTGAACCCGTACCGCTCGATCAGTGTCTCGTACTCCTCCACAATAATAGGCTCCTCGTTAACGTTAACTGACTATTCAGAATCGCTAATGGCGGTTTCGTATATGTCAACGAACTCTTCATCAGTGATCATCCGCCGTTCTTTGATCGATTTTGCTTTGATACGATTCACCATCTCCCGAACAACGTCATCCGAAGCGGTACGCCCAATCTGATCCAGGTGCCACAGCACGTTGTACTTCCCTGCCTTCTTTCCCATCACGATCCCGAATTGGTTACCGACCAGTTCTGGGAGGTAGGGCATGACGCCAAGGGGAAGCCCTTTCTTGAACAGCCGATACGAGAACATGGCTGCGATACCTACTTCGTACGCGAAAGCGTTCTTTCCGATAACTGGTTTGTGGCCGGGCATCTCGACACCCGATGCCTCTTGAAATACTGCCGCCACTTCGTTCAGCTTCCGGAGATTGAGTCCCGTGTCGATGCCATAGAGGAATTCAAGCGCCACGGCCATCTCTTCAGTGGGCACCCCTCCTGAGCGTTCTCCAAGTCCGAGGATGTTGGTGTGAACGACTTCGGCTCCTGCCTCCACGGCGGCCAAGGAATTCGCCACTCCCAGGCCGAAGTCGTTGTGCACATGCATCTCAATTGGGATGCCTGCCCACTCCTTCATCTTGCGCACAAACAGCGCCGTTCCAGCAGGGTGGAGGCGCCCGAACGTATCGACAGCGGTGAGAGAATCGATGTCCGTTTCAGCAGTCACTTCCTGAATGATCGATTTCAGAAACTGAGGCTCTGCGCCGCTGGAATCGATCAGGAAGAAGGTGGTATGAAGTCCTTTTTTCTTCGCGTAATTGCAGGTGTCAATGGCCTTGGTGATGACGTCATCCTTCGCCCAGTTGTAGCCCTCTTCAATCAGCGTCTGATTGGAGGGAAGCTCGACAATTACTCC
Source organism: uncultured Thermotogae bacterium (assembly GCA_964582975.1). Classification (GTDB taxonomy): domain Bacteria; phylum Bipolaricaulota; class Bipolaricaulia; order UBA7950; family UBA9294; genus CAZDDA01. Next base: position 41,929 of record CAZOUO010000001.1, read on the forward strand.
CCAGGCCCCTGCATCCACAGCAAGATCCACATCGCTGCGCATTCCGCGGCAAAACACGGCTACGTCCGCCTTAACCCGCTTTGCAACCTCGCGCACTGCATCGAAGTCGTCTTGGGACACGGCAGGCATCCCGGCTTCCAGTCTTTGGATGCCCAAATCGTCCAATGCCTCAGCCAGTCGTATCTTGTCTTCCTTGGTGAAGACCAATCCTGGGTATTGCTCACCGTCTCGGAGTGTAACATCGTAGATCGTTACCTTCTTTGGAAGGGACATCTTTGTGTTCGCATCGTACGCCCACGGGCTAATGAAAGCATCGTCTGTGATCCATGGTCGCGCTTTGGCTTCGCTCATGCTACTCCTCCTCTGTTTGCTTTGGTTCCTATCATCTTTTCTTGCCTCCCATGCGATCTTTCTTTTTGCCATTTGCGCCTTCTGGGATGGTCTAGAAGAGATCCGGATCGATCTCGGATAAGCACTGACCAACCTTTACGGGAAGTCCTTCCCGGCGGAGGCAATCCTCGATCGCAACCAAGACGCTTACGGCATTCTCCGGCGTTGCCTCCGGCCCCATGTGTCCAATACGAAAGGCTCGCTCTCCTCCGGGTACGTTCGCCCCTGCGATCATGATTCCATGTTTCTCCGCCACGAAATCCCGCAACTTCTGCGTCAACAGCCCTTCTGGAAGGACGGCCGTGGTAAGCGTTGGTGAGGCGATCTCGTCAGGGACGAAGGGGCAAACTCCCAAACTGCGCAGCCCCTGCCGAATCAACATTGAGACGCGTCGATGCCTCTTGAAACGGTTTTCCAACCCTTCATCCAAGACCATTTGCATGGCAGCCCGCAAGGAAAAGAAGTTATTCACCGCCATTGTCGTGAGGGTGGGATGCCAGTCGGCCCACTCGGAAGCCCGCTTTCGCCACTCGTTTAAGTTCAAGTACCAACCGTGCCCACCTGCGCGTTTGTCGAACAGCGACCAGCAGCGAGGGTTCACTGCCACCAAACACAGTCCCGGAGGCGCCCCCAATGCTTTTTGAGACGCTGTTACACACAGGTCGATGCCCCAGTTGTCCATCGCTAATGGGGCTCCACCGATCGATGAGACTGCATCGACCATTAGAAACGCATCGTGTCTGCGACAGACCTCGCCGTATTCGTCAATCGGGTTCAGAAGCCCTGAGTGCGTCTCGCAATGCACCACGGCGACGGAGCTTATCCCCCGTTGATTGCGCAGCAACTCATCCAGTGCTTCCGGAGCGATGGGTTGTTCGATTGAAAACTCGGCCTCTTCTACACGATCGCCATAACTTCTAGCGATCTTTGCTAGAAGCTTCCCGAATACTCCGTTTGTAGGTACGAGGGTTATCCCATCGTTGCTGGCCAGTTGCATCAGACAAGCATCCAGCCCGGCGCTCCCACTGCCGACCATGATGAACATATCGCCTGTCGTCTGGAAGATCTGCTTGGCCTGGGCGATCGTATCCGCATGGATTTTCACCCAATCGCTTTCGTAATGCGGCGTCATCGGCCGCGACATCGGCTCTAAAACCTCCGCGCAGACCTCCACCGGCCCTGGTATCATCAGCTTCAATCGCCGCTTCATTGAGCAAGCTCCTTCACTGCTTCCAGCCCTTTCTCAAAAGCAGAAAGGATACGCGCAACATCCTCATCGGTGTGGGCGTAGGTAACGCCGTGGTGGAAGAGTGGACTTCCTTTCATCCAGATTCCCTGTTTAAAGACAGCTGCGTGGAAAGCCTTGAAGAGCTTTGCGTCAGTAGTCGCAGCGGTCCGGTAGTCTAAGATATCCTCACCGGTGAAGTAGGTTTGGAATTGACCGCCACATTCGCATAGTTGCGCCGGTATTCCCCGCGACGCAGCCATTTCATCGAAGCCCACTCTTAACGCGCTCGTCTGCTTCTGCAAATGGTCCTGTGCATCGCCACGTTGAAGCTTCTCTAGACATGCCGATGCCGCGGCAAGTGCGACGTATTGACCGTTGTACGTTCCTCCATAAAGGACCTGCCCTCCCGGTCTTGTAATCTCCATTAAGTCCTTGCGACCAACCACAGCACTCAGCGGATACCCGTTGGCAATCGCTTTGGCAAAAACACTTAGATCAGGGATCACCGCGAATCGCTCCTGAGCTCCTCCTGGTGCAAGTCGGAATCCAGTGATGATCTCGTCAAAGATTAGGGTCACCCCGTGTTCCTCGGTCAATCTTCTAACACTCTCCAAGTACCCATCCTGGGGAAGGATACACCCGCTGTTGAAGATGACCGGCTCGATAATCAATGCAGCAACGTCTGATCCTTCGCGTTGCAGGACCTCCTCCAAAGCATCAAGGTTGTTGAACGGGATAACCACCACGGTATCAATCGTAGTCTTGCGAATTCCCGCCGTTTCGGGTACTGGCAGGGGCAAATTCCTTGGACCAGCAACCGCCGGGTCGGGGTGAATGCTAACCTGGGCCTCATCGAACCATCCGTGGTAGCAACCCTCCACCTTGATGATCTTCTCCCGCCCCGTATACGCTCTAGCGATCATCAATGCTTTCATCACAGCCTCAGTTCCCGTGTTTGCAAAGCGAACCTGCTCAGCGGAGGGGATCATCTCGTGTAGTTGTTGGGCGACGGTGAGGCTGAGCTTCGACTCCAAGCCTACTGACAATCCTTTTCGGCACGCGGTGACGACCGCAGCTTCAATGTCCGGATCACCATGACCAAGGATGCACGCTCCATTGCTGACCGTGCAGTCTATGTACTCGTTCCCATCGACATCCCGCAGGCGAGCTCCCTTCGCTTCGACAAAGTAGACCGGAGCACGAAAGTTGGAGTGCACCCCACCTGGAACCGTATGGCCAAACTTTTCCAGCAGCGCTTGGGATTTTTCGATGCTCATATCATATCACCTTTCCTATTATGGACTACTCAACAAATAATCAAGCGAGTTCCTATATGCCCTCAAAGGGCGGTGATATCCACCGGCAACGCCCTTTGGTTGGGTCCAAGTTGCCCTCTTGAAGGCCGATAAGGCAGGGCCCACTAGGAATCGATTTTCATTTCGGATCGTCTCCCATTGCTTTCTGCCATTCGTACAGCGTCTTGCGGGCGTGACGAAATTCGTCAGGAGATCGGTTGATGGAAGTAGCTCCGCCCGTATCCACTTCAATGATCTCACTGCAAAACGGCTCATAAGCTGCACGCGGAGCAACAGCTCCCTTGACTACCAGGATGCGCTGCTGCTCCGGCTGGATTCCCACGCAACGGATCTGGTTGATACTGTTCGGTGAGGTTCTTCGACTATTCAGAACAAGAAGCCCTTTGGCTGCGGAATCGGGAACCGCCACTTCAACGACAGCAGTCAGCCCCTGATCGAAATACCTGCCGCCGCCGTGGCGTCGTTCGCTCTCTTCGTACGCCCCGTCATGCAGAGTTCGTACTCTTCCGGAAATGCGCAAAGTGGGGCCGTGGTCACTGTCGTACTTTCCTCCCACCAGCAACGAAACTGTTGCTCCAACCCCAGATTGAGCACAGGTCTTTGTTGCCTCTGGATCGTATAGTGTGACCACCCACTGATCCGATTTCTGATCGATTAACTCCTTCAGGAGAAAGGTTGCGTCTCCAGAACTTCCTCCGCCGATGTTGTCTCCGAGATCGAAGAGCGCTACCGGCGGTTGATCACTGGTGATAGCCCGTCGGACGGCAACGGCTGGATCGGGAAGGCTCGGAATAAGTTGATCCCGTACTTCCCACATCATCAGGCCGAGGCGAGTGGCTTCCCTCTCTGCCAGTTTTGGATCGTCATCGGTAATGACCACGATGGATGGACCCATTGCAGGCACATCGGCATACTGGTAGCCAGCTGCAATGCTGCAGGCCAGGATGCCAGGTTTCTTCTCTGAGTCAATAGCTGCTTGCATGAGGGGCTGCATTGGTGGACGATTTGTATTGTGAAACGCGATGTTAAGAAGAACGTTGGGTTTGACGATGGCACCCGTGGGACGTACTTCATCACGGATGGCGCGAACGAGGATTGACGCGGCTTGTAGGCCCCGCTCCCGCTGGTCAACGTGAGGATTGGTCTTGTAGATAACCAGCGCATTAACGTCTTCCACCAACTTCTCCGGCACATTCCCGTGGTAATCGTGAGTTACTACCAATGGGAAGTCCGACCCGACCACTTCCCGAACGCGACGGACGGTCTCGGCATCAGCATCGGGGAAGCCTTCGGCCACCATTGCGCCGTGCAGGGCTAGTAGAAGTCCGTCTAGGGTCGGTGCATTTCTCAATGACATGAGGAGCTTGCTTACAAGAGCCTCATAGGTCGCGGAAGTGAGTGGGCCAGCTGGTGTAGCATCGGCTCCAATGAGTGAGTGAATTTCGTAGGCATATTCTTCTGCTCCAGCGATGAAGCCAGCCATCTCGTGGAATGTTGGAGCGAAATGCTCGATCAACTGCTGTCCTTCCCAAAGATCGAAATCCTCCAACGTTGTGGGAAGACACGAGAACGTGTTGGACTCGTGAGCGAGGCAGGCGACACCGATGCGCATCATAGGCTCCTTCCCGAACTCGTTGCTGACCAGGCGTCTAGCGACGCTAGCCGGCTTTCTTGCCGATCCGCCCAGCCCGCGATTCCCGTTTGCCTTATAGAAAGCTTCTCCATATTTGATGCGTGCTCGTTATCCTCCCTGAGAATCCTCGTATAAGGAGGAGAATTCCCATGTAGAAAAGGCTTCGATGAACCCGGCGACTGCGATCGTGGCTGCCTCCAAGAACTGATCACCGCTTTCACGAGTAGCGACCGTGGGGTCCCCAACCACCCCGGTTTCCGTGAGATCTTTGAGGTGAAACCCAAGCCCTATCTTTGTCGGGACATACCAGCCGGGCATGAAGTAGTTGTTGGACCAGTCCGGCAGGAATCTTCTTGCCTTGGACATGTCCACAAGAGTGGGATCAATGGCGAGGATGGCAGAGGTTTCGAATTCACCGGAATGCGAGATGCCACCCGTCTTTGACCGTCGAATTTGTTGTACTTGCTCCCTGATGAACTTCCAGTAGCTGGCCGTCGCACAGACTACCTCCCCTTCTGTGCAATTGCGCATTTCGTTTACGACCAATTGCAGCGGAGCTTCATTCCCCCCGTGCCCATTTAGGAAGAAGATCTTACGAAAGCCGTGCCGAACCACGGACAAGCCAATTTCCGTGGCGGCACGGATGAACGTCTCCTCTTTGATCGAAAGAGACCCAGGAAACTCCATGTGGTGTTCCGAGCAACCAATCGTTATTGTGGGACATAGCAGAACCGAAGCTGTTTTACTGGCCCTGCAAACCGCACGTTCGGCAATTGTACTGACGATCTCCGAGTCGGTCTTAATCGGAAGGTGCAGCCCGTGCTGCTCCATCGATCCAGCAGGGATAACGACCACCGTGTTGGGTATTTTTGCCGCTGTTTCGATCTCTTGCCAGGTCAGATCTGCCCAGCGATACGGTGCTTTCATTTTCGGCTCCTTTCAGGCAGACAAGAGACGACATCGCTTAGCCCTAAGGCGTGGAGGCGTTCGGGCGTTGGACCGCGATCGTCAAAACCTCTTAGTTCATAGTACTCATCGATCCGCCGTTGTAGTTGTCCTGTTTCTATAGGCCTTCCGGCACAGGGCCCTGACTGCAGCGGTTGCTTGAGCCGCGCCGGGATATCGTCATCCGCTCGGGTGTATCCTTCACGAGCTGCGAGGACTTTCCGTAACGCGTAGTTGCGCTCGCCAATCCGCAGCATCTCATCGGCGGAAATCGATTCGCCGGTCATTGCAGCAAGCGCTTGGCGAAGACGCTTGTAGGGATAAAAAGCCCCGACTGATTTACCCCAAGAGATGTTCTGACACATGATGAGAGAGTTCGTGAAGGACATGAGGTCCTCGAACTTCTTGCACAATTCCGGCGTTTTCTCCCAATCGAACCGGTCTTTCCCCTCGGTGATTCCCAAATCGTCAATAGGTTGCGCCAATCCTTCGAGCATGGTGTCGTGGAAGGCCTCGAGGTGAGTTCCTCCGCGAGGGCTGGTGGCGTAACTGATGGCAAGGCCGACTTTGCCACGAGGATCATGCAGCGCAACCTCCTGGCCTTTGACGTGAACCGCGAAATCAACATCCCACTCCCTGGCAAGTGTGTCGATTCCCCGTGCCAGTTCTCTTCCAAGACCTTTCAGGTGAGCGATTTCATCGATCAGCCGCAACAGGGCATCTGCGTCACCCCATTCGATTCTCTCGTCGATGATCCCCTTTTCGCTTGCCTCCATGGCGAATGCAATCGTGACTCCAACGCTGATCGTGTCAAGGCCGTAGGCGTTGCACTTCTGGTTCGCAAGGGATAGGGCATCCAGATTATCAACGAGGCAAAGCGAGCCCAGGCCGGCCGTTGATTCGTACTCAAGACCGCCATAGACCTCAGTCACTGCTTCACCTCCATAGGCTGTTCTGACCTTCCGCTTACACCGAACAGGGCAAGCGGTACAGGTTTCCCGTCCCACGAGGGTATTGCCGATCAGGCGTTGTCCGGTGATTGCTGACGCCCCGGCGAAGACTCCGTCCGTGAAATTGCGGGTGGGGAGAATTCCCAACTCATTCAGCGCTTCGACGGAACCGATTGAGCCAAACTCGCCGAGCCACTGAGTGTTGGGATCCTCCATCACCCACTTCGCGTATTCGCGGCCGGCCTGTCGTATGTTTTCTTTGTCGTAAAATGGCTTGTCTCTTGTCCCGTGAATCGCTACAGCTTTGAGCCGTTTATCGCCCATCACCGCGCCAAAGCCGGGCCGGCCAGCGGCACGACTGTAGTCGTGCATGATGCACGCGTGCTTCACTCGGTTCTCGCCTGCTGGACCGATGCTTGCAACCTTGACGTTTCCATGTTGTTGCTTCAGCCGGTCCTCTGTTTCCCGGACCTCACCCCCCCAAAGACCTGATGCATCACGAAGCGCTGTTTGGTCCTCGCTGATCAGGAGATATACAGGCTTTTCGCTTTTTCCACGGATTAGGATCCCGTCGTAGCCGGAGCGGCCCAGTTCATGTGCGAAGTATCCCCCGGCGTACGAATCGGATACCGCGTTCGTTTTTGGGGATTTCGCCAGAACAACGTGTCTTCCGGCTCCGGGGAACGCCGAGCCCTGGAACGGGCCGGTAGCAAAGACCAGCAAGTTCTCTTCTCCCCAAGGGTCAATCCCGGGGTTCAGCTCCTCGAGCAGAAGCCTGAGGGCAACTCCGTATCCTCCCAGATGGAGCTTCTGCCAAGCACTGGGGATATCCATGGATCGAGTCTTTCCTGTACCCAGGTCAACGTCCAGGTATCTTCCAAAACTACCGTCCATTAAGTCTCCTTTGCCCATTTACCAGCGGTTGTCAGTTCTACTCTTCCCAGTACCGATTTCTTCGGTGTAAAACCCGACGCTCTCCTCATCTCAAAGTTTTGGATCCAAAACATCGCGCAGGCTGTCGCCCAACAAGTTGATCGCCAAGACTACAATGACGATGACTGAGCCCGAGGCCAACGAGGTCCAAGGAGCGACTCGCAAGAAATCGCGGGACTCGTTGAGAATGTTCCCCCAGCTCGGCGCCGGTGGGGGAGTTCCGACTCCCAGGAAACTGAGGGCTGCCTCCACGAGGATGGCGAGAGCGAAGATCAAAGTCTGTTGCACGATTAGCGCCGCCATCACGTTCGGAAAGATATGACGAGCGAGAATCCTCACGTCGCTCGCCCCAGCAGCCCGCGCTGCCTCCACGTAGTTCTCTTCTTTGACTGCAAGCACCTGGCTGCGACACACGCGAGCCGTACGAGGAAGATACACAATGCTCAAGGCAAAGATTGCATTAAGTTCCGATGGTCCGAACACTGCCATGAGTGCGATCGCTAGAAGAATAGCAGGAAATGACAACATGGTATCCATGATCCTCATCAGCAAGTTGTCCAACCGCCGATAGTAGGCCGAAACAAGCCCCACAAACGCTCCGAGAACACCGGACAGCACGCTTACCGACAAACCGACCCTCAGGGAAACTCGTGAACCGTAGATCACACGGCTGAACACGTCCCTTCCGAAGTCGTCTGTCCCAAACCAATGGGCCTGGCTGGGTTTAGTCAGAATTCTCATGACGCTCATCTTGTTCGGATCATACGGGGCGATCCACGGAGCAAATATGGCTACCACGAAAAACAGGATGATGAGTGCGAGCCCTGTCATCGCTGTCTTGTTACGGACCAGCTTGCGAAGGATTTTCCGCTTGTAGGACATCGACTCTCGTTTTCCGGTTGAGCTTTGAACGCGCCGATTACGAAGCAAGCCCATATTTCCTTAAAACCTCTCTAAACTCATGTGTATCGGATCTTCGGGTTCAGTGTCGCATAAAGGACATCGACGACGAAGTTCATCAAGATGAAAATAACGGCGACAAGCAAGATGCATCCGGTCAGCAAGATATTGTCTCGTTTGTTGACCGCAATTAGCAGTGCTCTACTGATCCCTGGTATGGTGAAGACCGTCTCAATCACGACGGTACCACCTACCAGACTGGCATAGGTCAGTCCGATGATTGTCACGACGGGGAGCATCGCGTTGCGCATACCGTGTTTGATTACAACCAGCCGTTCCTTTACACCCTTGGCACGTGCCACGGTGATGTACATCTCGTTGAGCACCTCGAGCAGTGTTGAACGCATCATCCGTGCCACGGCACCCGCATTGATCAGCCCGATGGCCAACACCGGCATGATCGATGATTTCAACCAGTCTACCACGCTTACAGTCGGCGATACATACCCTCCGGAGGGAAGCCAATGGAGGGTGACCGCGAAAAGAAAGATGAAATTAAGACCCATCCAGAAGCCCGGAATGGAAACCCCTAGGGTAGCAAAGACAATCGCCCCTTTGTCGATCCAGCGACCTTTGTAGGCTGCAGCAAGGACGCCCGTTGGGATACCGATGAAGATCGAAAGGAGCAGTCCAAGGCTGGCAAGGAAGAGAGTCACTGGTAGTTTGCTTCCGATGATCTGCGTCACAGGCTCCTGAAGGTAGAATGATTTACCGAAGTCGGCACGCACGATAACGCCAGCCACCCAGTTTGCATAGCGAACGAGGAAAGGTTTATCCAGACCCCAAGCTTCCCGCCTGCTCTTTATGAGTTCCTCGGTGGCACGTGTTCCCAGGGACACTGTGACCGGGTCGCCAGGAATCAGCTCCATCAAGCCGTAGATGGCGAACGATAAGACGAATAACACTATTATCATGGCGGCGAATCGCCGTGAAACGTAGGCGAGCATAGTCAGATCTTACCCATGACCGCTAGTTGTAAGCGGCGGGGTGTTGGATCGACCATCCTGCACACCCCGCCGCGTCTTCGTCCTTGCTGATTTTGGTTTTTAATCCTTCCAGACGTTCCAGAACGTTTCGCGTTTGAGGGCTTTGTAGCCGTGAACGTTCTTTCGCAAAACGTTCAAGCTCTTGAAATTGCCGATGATGCAACAATAGGGGTCATCCAAGAGCTTTTCTTGAATCTGCTCCCACAGCGCATATCGGGCCTCGAAATCGTCCGTCTGGTACTCCTGGTCGAAGAGCTCCGCGATCTCTCTCGCCGTATCCGAGATGTATCCATGCTCCGCGATGACGGGGTTATTCGTTGCATCACCCATGACCAAGGATGCGTTGTGGCCGGAATCAGGATCATAGACGTAGGCATTCGCATCCGGATCGGTTGGGAACCCCAAACCCGTGCACCAAACAGTCATGCGGCTATCGACCTGAATGTGGTTGACGAACGCCGCCCACGGATAGACTGCAAGCGTACAGTTAAATCCGACCGCATTCCACTCTTCCCACAGCGCCAACGACTCACGATAAATCCAGTCGTAGTCGCGTGTGGTGCTGATCATGATTTCTGCGCCGTCGTATCCGGCTTCTTCCATGAGCCGCTTTGCGGCTTCATCGTCATTGGGGCTGTAACGATCCAACCCAGCGTCGGACCACCACTTCTTCTGGTCATCGAAGAAGACGCTGTTGTCAGGAGCGTAGAAGTCCTCTTTCCCGTATGCGGTGAAGTTCAGGACCTTTTCCATGTCAGCTGCGAGCCGCAACGCCTGTCGAATTTGAATATCGCTCGTTGGCCACTGGGTGCAGTTGACGAAGTAAATCGGTTTGTAGTACGGGCTGAACGCACGCAGCACCAGATCCGGGTTTCGTTCCAATCTGTCCGCTTCGGAAAGTGGGATCTCGGTCGCTAAATCGTACATCCCCGTCTCCAACCCAGCTATGCGAGCGGTCGCTTCTGGGACGTAGTTGAAGACGACCTTGTCCAGGTAAGCAATTCGATGACCACCGTATCCAGTCGCCGGAAAATCGGTGAACGGCGTGTGGTCATCGAAACGACTAAGCACAACCTTCTCTTCAGTCCAGGATTCCAGTTCATACGGCCCTGTCCCAACGATTCCCTCAGCCGGAATTGGCTCGTCCCCGTACTCGTCGAGGATCGCCTTGGGGTAGATTGCGGTTCCATTGACCGTAGTCGACAGCGCAGTCAAGAGCCGTGTGGGTGCAGACAACTTGAACTGAATCGTGTAGGGATCGACAATTACGATGTCGGTAACACTGTCGAAGTCGGCTCCTCTTTCGGCCACGCGGCGGAAACGCTCAATGGATGCCTTGACATCCTCGGCCGTGAGCTCACCGTAGCCTTTTTGAAACTTCACGCCTTTTCGCAAGTAGAAGGTCCACGTCAGCTTGTCATCGCTGAGGTCCCACGATTTGGCAAGTTGAGGAATATCCTCGAAGCTGTCGTCAAAGGTTGTCACTGTCTCAAAGATGTGACAAGCGATCGCTTCACACGCTCCAGCCGTCGTTTGGTGCCAGTCCAAATACGGCGGGGCGATTCCAAGTGCCGCTTCGAGTGTGCCGCCGTATTTGGGTTCCGCCGCGATAACCGCAGCACTCACGGAAACTATCAAAGCCAAACCAACCGCCAGCAACATGCAATGCTTCTGTCTCATGTCGTTTCACCCTCCTTATTTCCTCCCATCGTTCACACAACCGTTCTTAGTCCTACCTCTCAAACCATAGAGCTTGACCATCACCTCCTTCAATGATAGATTTCCTATTGGAGAGGCAATGCAACCTTCCGATTCTCGTCGATCGACTTTTCGGCTGCGATGGCAACTTCTAGCGACCGTTTCCCATCGGTTCCCCCTACACACGGTTCCCGACCGGTCTCTAAACATTCTACAAAATGGGCCATCTCGGTCTGCACTGCGCCAACCAATCGCCCCTCCACTTCGTTCCAAAGTCGCGTGATGGGAAAGGTCCAGCCACTGGGGTTCACTGCCATGACGTTCATCGGAACGAAGTCGAGAGCATAGTGCCCCTTGGTTCCGATGACGTGCATCTTCGCATCGCCCCAGGCGTTTTCAGGAAGTCCCCAGCCAGTCTCCGCGACGCCCAAACCGCCGTCTTCGAATTCGAACATCATCCACGAGAAGTCCCACGTGCTTAGTTCCTCCTGAACCAGTCCCCGGACGGCTCTTGCATAAACAGAGGTTACTGGGACCCCGGGGTTATATGAGAGGATCTGATCGATGTCGTGGACAGCGATGTAATTTGTAACACTGGTCCGGCCACCCAGCCGTCTTGCTTCATCGATAGTTCCATTACGGCGAGCGTAGGCGACTCTGAATGTCCCTATCTGGCCGTCTTCGATTGCCTTCCGTATCGCAATGTAGGCCGGCTCAAAGCGGAGGATATAGCCGATCATGAGTTTTCGTTTCGCCTGTTCGCAAGTGGAAATGATTCGATCAGCCTCTTCGAGAGTCCGGGCGATCGGCTTCTCTAGAAAAATGTGACAGCCTGCATCCACCGCCTTGATTACCGGGTCAACGTGTAGGGGTTCTGGAGTAGCAATGATGACTGCATCCAGCGTCTCCTTGCTTAACATCTCGTTGTAGTCCAGATAAAGGCGAGCCCCAAGCTCATCGGGCGACCGGAACAGCCGAAGCCCAACAGCGCTCCGCTCTACGTATCCAGCCGGATCAGCAATCGCAGCCACCTCTACATTCGGAAGCTCCGCGGCCACCCGGCCCAGCAGTTGTCCCATCCAGCCGTACCCGATCACACCAAGCTTCTTGCTCATTTTGCCTCCCTACGTGTTGGTAATCGCGTTGCTTTCAAGCACCTCGTATCTCTTGGCAATTCACGCCAAGGCAACCGAGCCATCGCGTTTACAGAAAAAAAGACCTCGGCATCCCTGAGCCTCGGTTTTTGTCTCGTTGAACGCAGAACACCACTGGAGAAAAATTCTTCCAAAGGGACCCCCGTTCTTAGCCGTACTCTTCCCAGCCTTCTCCTCATGCGGTAAGCTGTAAGACATCTTAGCATTCTTGAAAGAGATTGTCAATCACGTTCTATTCCCTACCATTGGCAGAGCGATCGTCACTCTGGTTGACCCCTGATCAGCTTTCAATACAATGTTATCGTTCAGAATATTTGCCCAATCGTCGTTGAGGAGGCGTCTTTCATGATTTTTGATGAATGGCAGTTCGGTTCTGTGTCACTGAAAAATCGCATTATCCGCTCCGGGACGTCGGAGTTTGCTGCTGACCCTTCCGGATGCCCCAATGAAAATCTAGCAAGATTATATACAGATATGGCGCGCGGCAGGGCGGCCCTTATTGTCACAGGGTATGCGTTCGTTCGCGAAGATGGCCGCTCGGACACTGATCAAAACGCGATGCACAACGATGAACTAGTCTCGCACTGGCGTGCGATTATCGATACTGTTCACGCTGTTGACCGCGATTGCAAGATCGCCATGCAACTTGTGCACGGCGGCCGCCAGTGCAAACCAGATAGCGTCAAAGAGACTCTGGCTCCCTCTGCAATTCCTGATTCCAGGGCCGGCATTACGCCGCGTGCGATGACGGAAAGCGAAATCTGGGAGATGATCGATGCTTTTGGTGAGGCAGCTCGCCGCGCGAAGGAAGCTGGATTTGATGCGGTGCAACTCCACGCCGCGCACGGCTACCTCATTTCCCAGTTCAACTCGCCACATACGAATCGACGTAGGGATGCGTGGGGAGGAAGTGCATCGAAGCGCGCGCGTTTCTTTGTGGAGGTTTTTAAACGCTGTCGTCAGGAAGTGGGTAGCGCATTTCCGATCTTCGCCAAAATGAATTGTACAGACTGCTTACCCACTGGAATCACGCCAGAAGAAGCGGGTGAGATCGGAGCTATCCTAGCTGATGAGGGACTTCAAGCGATCGAGCTCAGCGCGTGGATGTTCGAAGCACCACTAGAGATGACACCTTCTCGAAAGATTGATCCGAGGCCAAACGAGGAGGGGTACTTCCTGGAAGAAGCTCGTGTTGTCCGCGGAATTGTTCCGTCTCATACTCCAGTTGGCCTCTGTGGAGGGATTCGATCCCTTCAAACAATGAATCGTCTCCTTACTGAGGAGAGGTTGGACTTCTTGGCAATGTCTCGCCCATTTATTGCGGAACCAGACCTCGTCAAGCGACTCCAGAACGGACAGCCTCGCGTGGCGTGCGACTCTTGTAATGAATGCCTGGAGAGAGAACGTCATCCGATCGTGAATTGTCCGCCAATTCGCGAAGGTAGATTGTACGCACGCATCGGGCATTCAGAATGGACATAGACGAGACAGACAGATCTCGCGACATACCGTATGCATTGTTCTCCTTGGCACAAATCTAGCTTGCTCACAGAGAGAACGAATATTAACAACAACTAGAATGTCCCACCTCAGAGCGTGTTACGATCCCTGGAATAATCGATCGATCTCATCGAAATGTCGCTCCATACACTCAATAGCAGAATCTGCGTCTTGATTCTCTATTGCCTCATAAAGATTTTGGTGAGTGTGACGGGTCTCCTCTATGTGGTTTGTACTGCCAACCAAAAGCTGTGTTTTCAAGCGAGGCCACAAACCTTGCTCCATGACTTTCAAGAGGGACTGCAGTATCCGCTCCAGAAGTGAGTTTTTGCTTGCCCTTCCGATGGCTTCGTGGAACTCTCGATCCGCTAATAGCAGACTGTCGCAGTCTTTCTCCTTCACTGAAGCAATGATTCGGCTCAAGGCATCTTGCATCTGTACTAGATCCTCCGGAGTACGCCGTTCAATCGCATACTTCACAAGATTTGTTTCCAGGGCCCGCCTCGCCTCAAGCGCCTCAAAAGGGTTCTCACCCTGTTCCAGGATCGAGAGGATGTCAGTCTCTGTAGAAAGTCCATCAGTATTGCCGCGCCAAACCGTCTTCACGTAAGTGCCATTACCAACCTTGGTTTCCAGAATGCCAACAAAACGAAGCACTCCGAGCGCTTCTCGAACGGAAGGTCGGCTGACTCCCGTCAACTCTGCAATCTCCGGTTCAGAGGGCAGCTTGTCTCCGATCCCATAGACGCCAGTGGCTATGGCGTGCAACACTTCCTCCACTACGTGTGCCGATCGCTTCTTATGCTCTAGTTTTCTGAACACGATGGTTTTCAGCCTTCGCTAAGTTGTCATACATATTACATGCGGAGCGGTTCCTGTCAACAGACCTCCGAGCCGTTGAACTTATTTTACGTCCCTGCGTTCTGAAAAGTCTACTTTTACGCTCATTGCTTCAGCCCCTCTCTTGGCCAAATGGCAGCATTTCATTTTCCTATCGTCAAAGAATCTGGGATGGACACCTCGAGAAGATTCTAAAAAAATCCAAACTTGATGGCGAGGACAAGGGCGAGGCTACTGAAAAGGCAGGTGGCAAAAGCAATAGCGGTCCCGCTTTTGAACCATCGCTTGAAGGTGAGTGGCTCCTCCATGCTGTCGGAAATGGAGACAACAAAAACGTTCGCCGTCGCTCCAATTGGTGAGAAATTGCCGCCAAATCCCACCCCGAGGGCGAGGGCCCACCATAGAGGAGCAACAGGTACCGGAATACCGTGCCCAGCAAGGCCTTTCAAAATTGGCAACATCGCGATCGTAAACGGAACGTTATCGATGACGCCGGAAGCCAGCGCCCCCGCCCAGAAAACGCCGAGGACAGCGAGGACCAGTCCGTGCCCAGTAAGCTGAGCAATTCCTCTACCAGCCAGCTGAAGCACCCCCCCGCCCTCCAGGCCGCCGACGATGATGAACAGGGCGATAAAAAACAGGAGTACGTCCCAGTGAACATGATTGAGGATTTGTTCGAGCTTTGGTCTCACCCACAGAAGGCCAAGACATCCCCCGGTGAGGGCGACCAATCCCGGATCAAAACCGATCCGATCGTGAACGAGAAACAGGAGGATCGTAAATCCCAGCACCTTCAACATCCGGCTGGTGGTAAGCGGATCGGTGATCGACCGCTGCTCATCCATCGCCATGAGGTGATCGACGTTTGTCGGCTTGCGGGCCAGACTGCGGCGGAAGATGAAAAGGAGGAGCCCCTGAGCGAGCAGCCAAGCCACAACAACGATCGGGGCGAGATGGGTCAGAAAGTCGGTGAAGCTAAAACCCGCAGCGGAGCCGATCAGGATGTTCGGCGGATCGCCGATCAGGGTGGCCACGCCGCCGATGTTGGAGAGAAGGACCTCGCTCATTAAAAACGGCGTTAACGGAATTCCGAGGACATCCGCCAAGGAGACGGTCACCGGCACCATGATGATAATCGTCGTTACGTTGTCGAGGACCATCGAGACGAGACTGGTCACTAGGCCAAGGTACACGAGCAGAAGCCACGGTCTTCCGCGTGCAAGCTTGGCCGCCTTGATCGCGAGGTACTGAAAGAACCCGGTCTCCCGGAACAGGCCGACCACGATCATCATCCCAAACAGTAGGGAAATGGTGTTGAAGTCAATGGCCTCCACTGCCTGGTGGACGTCGTAGAAAGAGAGCCAGTGTCCAAACGCGATCATCAACACCGCGCCGGAAAGAGCGATGATCGTACGATGGATTTTTTCCGAGAGGATCCCCACATACGTGAGGGCAAACACTAGAAGCGATATTGCAAACGGTCCAACAGGTAAGTCTCCCATTGAAGCCCTATCCTAAACTAAGGAACCACCGTGTGCAACGGCAGGAGATCGGTTCCTTCGCGTCACTACCTCATTTCAGGATCGGGCCGTTCCTCCAGGCTGACCGTTACCGTGAAGGTTCTTCCTTCTCGGAACACGGTCAGCTCGATGGCATCCCCTACCTGCGTCTTTCCTTCCAAGTAGAGCGTTAAGTCGACGAAGTTGTTCACCGGGCTACCGTTGATGGCGAGAATAATGTCTCCACCAAGCGGAATCTCGAGCTCCCCGATCTGCTCGATTCGGCCACCGCCGCGAAGGCCGGCAGAAGCAACCGGGCCTTCAGGGTCCACCTCTACCACAAGAATGCCGCGATCCAGAAGCACATCAAGATCCACCTCGCGAAACGCCTGGACGAGCTCGGGACTCAGTCCAAAGCCAGTAGTGGTCCCCCAGAGTTTCCAGGGTTGATCGCCGCTTCCGTCTGGATCGCCTCCCCAATGAAGCGGCCATCAGGGCTCTGGATCACGCGGCCAAGAGCACTGATCACGCCAAACGTCAACTCACCGGCACGACGAGCTCGCCATGCCCAGAGGCACTGCACAAAGTCGAACGAGGAAGCGCGAGCAACTGCCAAGTTTAGGAGAGGCTATCGCTTGTCCAATACAGTGAGAGGACTACCGCGGGCTCCTATTGGAGTGGGCCCGGAGCCCGCGGCGGCACAAAGAGGTGCAGCAAGGAGGGCTGTGGTGGCTGTGGCAACCGGCTTCTGGAGAGGCGCGTTGTGATCGACAAACGAACTTGGTTATGTCTTCGTGCTTCACTCAATGCGTGGGTTAGACAGCTTGAATCGTAAAGACAGAGACGAGGCTCGGAGTGCGCCAAGTGGTAATCTCGGAAGGCGTGTCCGCCGGTGAGCTGTCGTAGAGAGAAAGAATTGCAAAAAAACACTGGATCGCAAAAATCCGTTGCGACGACCTTCGGCAGTCCGGCGACCATGGGAAACCTCCCTTAGGCCCGTAACTTTGCGTCCCCAGCTTTCACTAGGTTTACCATTATCGGGTATAAATCGAACCCTAGTGTCACGTCTGGTTAATCTCTTGACAATGGATGCGGATCGTGCTACGGTG
>CAZOUO010000002.1:0-47771 GCA_964582975.1 uncultured Thermotogae bacterium
ACTACTTCGGCCGTCCCCTTAGCACCCTCTCCTGGTGCTCTGGAAGGGAGAAGATGCGCATGCTCCGCCGCCTGGTTGGCGATCTCACAATTGAGGAGCTCCCTATTGCCTATGCAGCGGTAGCGACCGACCTTGAAAGCGGACTTCCCTATCCCATAACGAAAGGGTCACTCGCCCGGGCCATCCGGGCGAGTATCTCGGTCCCTGGTTTACTCACACCGGTTTGGATCGACGGGCATCTTCTGATTGACGGTGGAGTCGCTGACCCTGTCCCGGTCGATATCGCCCGCCAGCTCGGAACCGCTGTGGTAATTGCTGTCGACGTCCTCGTAAACCCAGAAGAGGAAAGACTTTCCGGGATCCCCATTCCGGCGTATCGGGAGCGAATCCTCGGGATCATCCGGAGAATGGAAGCCACCTACGCGGCCAACGGAACGGCCCGTCGGTTCTACCCGAGCGTCTTTTCTGTCCTGTTCCAAATGTCGACCGTTTTTCAGAAGCGCGTCAGTGACCTATCGCTACAAACCCATCCCCCAGATGTGCTCATTCAACCCGACTTCTCCTCCGATCCACCTTGCTACAGTGATGTCAAGAACGGAATCGAGGCAGGGGAAGAGGCGGCCCGCCTCGCCCTTCCCAAGATCCTAGCAGTTCTCAATGCGGCGTGAGCACGCGCCTCCAAAGTGCTAGCCAATTTCTATCAGCTGATCTCGGGGGTAATTTGTCAAAAGCTCGTAGCCATCCTCCGTAATGAGAGCAATGTCCTCGATTCGAACCTCGCCCAAACCAAAGATGTAGATCCCGGGTTCCATCGTAACCGCCATGCCCGACTCGAGCACTTCAGGCTTGTCCGGACCCAACTTAGGAAGCTCGTGCACTTCAAGTCCTACGCCATGCCCAACGGGAGAGAGGAAAATGTATTCCTTGTACGGAGAGCCTTCGATCACCTCACCGGCAGCCCAATGGACCTCGGACCCGAAAACGCCGGCACGAAGCGCATCAAGACCCGCGTCCGTCGAGCGTCGTACGCAATCGTAAATCTCGCGTTGCTTCTCGGACGCCTCGCCAACTACGAACGTCCGGGTCATGTCAGAGCAATATCCGCTTACTTGGGCCCAAAAATCCCCTTCTCCGAGCGTTCGCCGGCCGAGCGAAGGGCGGTAGTAAGGAAGCAACGTCTTCTCCCCAGAGGCAACCGTCACCTCAAACGAGACCCGCTCGGAGCCAAGAACACGCATTAACACGCCAAACTGGAACGCCACATCGACTTCGTTCACCCCTGCTGTAATCTCCGCAACGAGCTGGGTCAGTGCCTCCTCTGAGATGCGGGTCGCACGCCGAATAAACTCGATTTCCTCTTGGTCCTTAACCGATCGCATACGCAGGATCGGATCTTCTGTGGCAATCAGGTCAACCCCGGCCACCACGCCAAGCCAGCCGACGACGCAGTGCGACATCCGCCAGGAGGCAAACGCCAGGCGCCGGATTCCCTTCACCTTGACCGCCGCCGCGATCTCCGCCAGATAATCCCCCTCCGCGTGCCGAAGGGGTAACTCGGGGACCTCTCGCTCCGCCTGCTCAAGATAACGGGAGTCCGTAAGCAGCACGGGCTCATCGTCACGACAGACGAGAAGCGCCCCCTGTATATCCGGTCAGATAGAAGAGGCTAACGCGGTCGATGTCACGGGGCAGGATCCGGTCCAGGTCGAAGACTAAGAACGCATCCGCATCAATTCCATCCAACAACGCTGCCCTCCGTTTGGGGTAGTCGATCATCTTGCTCCTTTCTATCTTAAGTACGTTGGATCGGTTGTTCTCCCGGCTAGAAAACACGCCCATGATGACCGATCCCTTGCTCCGTGAGTCTCCAGTAAAAACCACGTTAAGAGACAGCGTGCCACCAAAGTGAAACATATCTTACAGCACTACAGCACCGGCAAACTCGCACAAGCAAAACCCTAATCGACCCCGTATGCCTGGCAGCACCCTGTTCCGCAACTGCTTCACTCTCTCTTCCTGGTCGGACACTGCTACGAATTTGCTCACCAAACCAAAAGGAATAGTTGTCACACGCGGGCGCCTCCCTCATCACCAACCTCGATGTCTTGAGCCATACAGGCTTGACATTTTGCGCCAAAACTTCGAAAGTAATTGCCTGAAGGGACTATTTAAACATGAAGGAAAGACCTATCGAAGAGCTGGCCGCCAAGCTTCGCCTAAAGATCGCTCCAGATGCACTAGAACGAGCGTTTCTACACAGCTCATACGTGAACGAAAGGGAGGATCCCCGCGGGTCGAACGAACGCCTGGAGTTCCTGGGGGACGCGGTCATCGACCTCGCTGTTACGGACTATTTGTACAAACAGTACCCGGAAGCCGATGAGGGACGTCTCACCAAGGCGAAATCTGTTGCCGTAAGTCGGCCAATCCTCGCGGAGAAGGCAGAAAAACTCGGGCTATCCGCCTACCTTCGTCTGGGAAAGGGAGAGGAGGCAAACGACGGTCGCAAGCGAGCGTCTAATCTAGGAAACGCTTTTGAGGCCTTGATCGCTGTCATTTTCCTCAAGCGCGGTTTTCCATACGCAGCGAAGTTTGTTCTTCGACATCTAAAGGAGGACATCGAGCGATTATTAGCCGAACAGGCAGCAACTGGTGATTATAAGAGTCTGTTGCAGGAGACGGCGCAGCGCCTATTCGACTGTCGGCCAGCGTACACCGTAACTGAGGAGACCGGGAGAGAGCATCTCAAGGAGTTCGTGGTCACCGTCTCTGTGGCCGGACACCGTGGAGTCGGCCGTGGCCGCAGCAAGAAAGAGGCTGAACAAGCGGCAGCAAAACAGCTATACTTGATGTTGGAGGAGTTCTAACTAAATACGCGCCCGTAGCTCAGTTGGATAGAGCAGCGGTTTCCTAAACCGCAGGCCGGAGGTTCGAGTCCTCCCGGGCGTACCCGCCAGCTTGCTGGGGATCGCTTTGTGAAATGGGTAGTGCTGATTGCGCAACGTAATCTGTCAGACTACCTGACAGAAAGCTCGCAAGTATTCCTCTACGGGTAATTACTCCGTATCGTGAGTTAGCGAGTGCATGCGCAATTCGCTAGCCACCAGGTCAATTTGACATTTCTCTCCGTGAGTTCGAAAGTAGTCCAGTAAGGCCCATGTGCAGTTAAAATTCCCAAGATATCTTGGTTTTCGTGACACTGAGTTGTCCAGTTCAAGTCCCGCCCGGGATTCTATCTACGGGGAGTCGTTCTTGGGTTCTACCACTGAGAAAGTAGCGCGAGCAACGTCGTACCCTGAGCCGTTTTTTTGTCGTACATCCGCACATCGTAGTAGCCCGCATCGTTCGGCGCGTTCGGCAAGAGGACTCCCTCCAGGTTCCCCAAGATACTGATAGCTGATGTCGTGCTGGTCTGTCACACCACCACGGGCACTCCTAGAATCGGCCTGGCCAGGCGGATGAATTAACGAAGAGCTCCCCTGGGGTGGCCAGATCACTATTTGGATTATCATTTCGAAAGCCCCGCTTCATTTGATAGTATAGGTCCTTGCATGCTGCGCAAATCAGATACAGAGATACGCGGGCAACGCGAAGCAGTTCGGGCAAGAACGAATTCCAAAAAGCTATCTCTCCTCGTTCTGGCAGCTATCGTGGCCCTTTGTTTCACTGCTGACTCAGCCCTCCGGCAGCCTGCGCAGCTCTATCTGAAAGAACTTGGTGCCACACCAATCGTCATCGGCCTTGCTACTACCCTTGTCTTGTGCGGTATGCTGCTCGCAAGCTACGTATGGGGTAAGCTGTGCGATCGGTACTCCAAGAAGGCTCTCTTGTTCATTATGCTGTCTGGCGGGACTGTAGCTGTTGGGGTTCTTGCTCTGCTTTTACCGGCCAGCGGTGTCCTGTTGGCGATCCTTCTGCGCGCTTTGTTGATCATGGGAGTTGCTCCGGTTTCCATGGCCTATGCATCAAGGAAGAGCTCACGCTCCAAACGGGGAAGGAGCCTCTCCTACATCAACTCTGCGCGCTCACTGGGAATGACCTTAGGTCGCATGTTAGTCGGCTTTTCGTTAGCCGCTTTTGGCTTCCGGTGGACCTTCCTGTCATTGGCAATCTTGCCCTTTGTTGGACTCCTTCTGCTTTTCCGGTTGCCTGGAGAGGAAGGAGTCCGTGAACAGGCCGCGACGGCATCTCAACGTAGGCGGCCGCACAAAGGACTGATAGGGCTCTGTATTGGCGGTGGCCTCAGAGAGATGGGCATCTCAGGAAGCCTCTCGCTCGTCTATGTACACATGGTCTCCCTAGAGATCCCTGCCAGTGTGATGGGTGTCGTCAGTTCTCTTGCTCCGGGTGTCAGCATCTTGGCAATGCTTGTATTTGGCAGGATGTCCGACCGCGTGGGGAGAAGGAGGGTCTTCCTCTGGGGTTTCGCGCTCTCTCCGCTTCCACCTCTGTTGTTTGCGCTGGCTCACGACGTTTGGACTATGATAGCTGGCTATCTAGCCTTGGGGATGACGTTCGCTGCGTTCTACACCGGCTGCACCGCCTACATCGGCGATGTCAGCTCCGAAGGCAAGCATGGCACCATGCTCGGCCTTTTCGAGGCAATTCGGGCAATGGGCGGAATCCTGGGACCAATTATGGCGGGGCTGGCCACTACAGGTTTAGGCTTCTACGGGATGTTCATTGCGATGGCAGCAATAGTAAGCTGTGGCTTTCTACTGGTCCTTGCCCAATCGGGCGGCAAAGAACAGGACTCCATTGCGATAGTTGGGAGCTAGAAGCATCTTCGGACGCAAGAGGGGAAGAACCACTGTCGGTGGTAGCTCCGAATCAGGCGAAATACTCTCCATGGTGCTCCGGCCAACAAAAGTGGATGAAGGACCCTTCCGCAAAGCCGGGCATCTTGTTTTTCCGATGTCTAGCTGGTCAACGAATGAGGCTCGGCACCCCGCGTCGCCATAGCAGATGGGGCAACCTGAGAGTAGAGTGTTGTGCGCTCCCGCGGAGGGCGGCCAATTCCCTCGATTAACCCTCTCAGTTCCGCCACGGCAAGCCACTCCCTGTTTCTGCCCCCCGCAGCACGAGAAATGCTCTCACCGAAGAGCGTCCCACCAAGATCATTCGCCCCACAGCAAAGCATGAGCTGCGCTAACCGCTCACCGTACTTGACCCAACTGGCTTGGATGTTCGTGAAGTTGTCGAGAAAGAGCCTTGATACGGCGATGACGAGGAGGTCCTCGATTACATTGGGTCCAGTTGCCACCAAGCCCTCATCGTGAAGCGGTGTGTTGTAGCGAATGAAGGGAAGAGGGATGAACTCAGTGAACACCTCTATTTCATCTTGAAGAGACCGCAGGATGGATAGATGCGCAATCCGGTTCTCGAAGGTCTCCACGTGGCCATACATCATCGTTGCAGTGGCCCGAAGTCCGGCACGGTGTGCCGCTCGGATCGCCTCGATCCATTCATGGGCGGAGAGCTTCCTTGGGCAGATTCTGTTTCGGACCGGTTCAACCAGGATCTCAGCAGCCGTTCCGGGCACACTGCCCAAACCGCTCTCGGCCAAGAGGCGATAGCCCTCTTGAAACGATAGCTTCTCTCGGCGTAGAGCGTGTTTCAACTCCTCGGGAGTTAGTCCATGAATGTGAATTGCAGGAAACGCAAGATGTACTGCGGACACAAGACGGACATAGTCATCCCACGTCTTGTCTGGGTGAAGTCCTGCCACAAGGCAGACTTCAGTAATTCCGTGACCGAGGGACTCATTAATCAGTTCGATGATCTCTTCGATTGAGAGGCAGAAAGCATCTCGGTGGCCAGGCGGACGCGAGAAGCCGCAAAACAGGCAGCGGCTCGTGCACACGTTGGTCCAGTTGATGTTTTTGTTAACAACATACGTTACCGCCTCTCCTGCCCGGTGAGCTCTCACCTCATCAGCGGTCAGTAGAACTTCGTGGACTTGTCTTCTGTCGACCCCCATAAGGGCCAGGGCGTCTTGCTCGGCCAGCCGGGCACCGTGCTGTAGAGCACTCAAAATGGATCGAATCGTTCTGCTCAAGATCGCGCCGTGCAAATAGGACGTTCGTTTTGCAGTGCTATTCCGAGCACCGTCTCGATGCACCACTTCTTGGAGAGATATTGCTGGTAGACAGGGAGTCTCGTGACCAGCTTCATTCCAGCCCTACGAAGATCCTCACGCAACTCGCAAATGGGAGGCCAGTGATTGTCCGGATTGATGTAGTCGGGTGTGATCGGGCTCATTCCGCCAAGATCTCTCGCACCTGCATGCAACAGCTCGATCAACTGCTCTGCGGTGAAGAGGTTACCCGGCACTTGGACCACTGTTTCTTCGGGGAGCAGCCGCCGCGCCATCTGCACCATACGAACCATCGTTGCTATCTTAGGCCGTCGAAGACCAACTGTGTTGTTCTGTGGAATCACTGGTTGAAGAATGACCTCCTGGATGTGGCCATACGTTCTCTCAAGGTCACGGATGTAATGCAGTGCCCCTATCCGATCGCGCCACGACTCGCCGATGCCTATTAGGAGTCCTGTGGTGAAAGGTATCCTTAGCTCTCCAGCGCGTTCGATCATCCCAAGGCGAATGCCTGGGGCTTTTGACGGTGAGTAGCGATGCGCCGCCACCTGACCCGTGGTCTCCAGCATCAACCCCATGGATGCGACAACAGCTCTAAGACGCGTCATCGCCTCTTTCTCGATCACGCCGGGATTGACATGGGGAAGCAAACCTCGAGCAAGAGCATGTTCGCATCCCCAGATCAAGTACGACAAGAAGTCAGGGAATCCCCAATCCTCGAGAAGGGCACGTACGATATCGTACTCATCTGGGTCTTGCCCGTGCGTAAACAGAACCTCGACGCAGCTCGCGTTCTGCCCGCTATCCAGAATGCCCAATAGAGCATCGGGCGAGATCACGGATTGTTGGGTAACGGCGGTGTGAAATCGACAGTAGGAACAGTTCTGCGTGCACGCGGTCGCCAGAGGGACGAATACATTGGGAGAGTAGGTTATGCGAAGCAAACCATCAGGATTTCCGCTGGGTCTTGACATCTTCAGCTACCTTGAGATAGTCGCTCAGTAATGGCCATGCTGCGAATGCATCGCGTGGCGTGTCGATGTCGCCTGCAAAACCAGGGGCATGAAACGTCCCCACGCAGTACCCCCGCTTTGCCAAATCCTCCCGATGTCGTCTGTAGCTTTGGCCGCCAAAACACGGCCGGAAGGAACACGATGCGCGAATGAAGACCGCATTGGTTCCTACGCCCACCTCGTCGGGAATCAGCAGGCAATCATAGTGGCCTGTCTCAAAAACTAGCAGAGCTTCCTCAACCTCCTCCCGCTGCAAAAACGGCAAATCACCCAGCACAATTCCCACCGCCCGTGGCCTTGCAGAAAGCACCCGCTGCAGCGCGTCCCGAAGCGTGGCGTTGAGGCCATACCCCCCTTCGGGCATCCAGATAGCCCCTCGCGCGATGGCAAAGCTTCTCAGCCTCGCGCCACTGCCCACTACGATCACATCACGAATCGCTCCTGCAGACCCTAATACCAGCAACACGTTTTCGAGCATGGCGAGGGTAAGGACTTGGCGCAAGGCTAGGGGAAACACCTCGGCGAGTCTAGACTTGCACCGGCCGATGTCCTTCATTGGCACAACAACGTCGCACGACAACCGCTACGCTCCCACAGACTCAAGAATCTCACGCGCCAGCCTGATCTTGTCTTGCCCAGTCCGCATGATTGTATCAGTGACGACTACCTCCATCCCCATGTCCTGAATGGACGATGCAAGCTTAGCGTCCCGTCGGTCGAGAACGAAGACACTAAGGAAGTCCGAATACTGCTCCGCCACGGCCGAAGCGGTCGCCTGAATACCGAAAGCCCGCAGCATCTGCAGAGTCGGACCCTTCACTGCACGGCCTGCAATAACCGGAGACACCGCGACCTTGACGGTGTCGACACCACATAATCGATCCCTGATGCCACGCAATGCAAGAATGGGAGCAACGCTCACTACCGGATTGGATGGCGCGATCACGATCACGTCCGCACACTCGATGCCCTCCACAAGACATGGTGAGGGCCGAGCTGCCTCAATCCCTTCGAACCGGACCCCGAGTACTTCGGGCTCCGTCCTCCGACGCACGAAGTATTCTTGAAATGGTAACTCTCCCTCCGATGTATTCACCCACGTACTAACCGCGTCATCCGACATCGGAGCCAGGTTCACAGATACCCCCAGACTCCGCGCCAGTCTCTTGGTCACCTCGGAAAGAGAGAATCCCTTGTTTAGAAGTGCTGTACGGACAATGTGAGTGGCCAAATCCCGATCTCCAAGTTGGAACCAAGTGTCCTCTCCATAGCGGGCTATCATTTCCAGCGCATTCCAAGTATCCCCTGCAATACCCCAGCCTTTAGGTTCATCTTGAAGTCCGGAAAGTGCGTACATCACGGTGTCCAAGTCTGGACACACACGTAGATCGTGACAGTTGAAATCATCTGCGGTGTTTACTATAACACTTAGAGACGGGCTATTCATTAAATGTCCGAGTCCATTCACCAGCTTTGCTCCTCCTACTCCACCTGAGAGCACGACGACGTTTAGCTCATGTGCCTTTTTCCGAACCATGCTTGTCACGAAAGATATCCCTCTCTGGAGAACGGAGCACCACACGGATCGGGTCGCTGGAAACTGGCCAAATCATCCCCCGAATCACTACAAGTGGAATTCCCTCGTCCGCCTGTCCCATGACGAGGTTTGCCGCTGCACATAGCTCATCGGCAATGCATTCGGAGGACCGCTTAAGGGTGTAAGAGAAGAGGTCCTTCTTCCCGCGTAAGTCAAGCAACGGCGGCAACCCGGAGACGCCGATGCACGTTCCCACCGTCCCTTTACGGAAAGGACGACCGTGACTGTCGCTTATCAATACAGCCACTTGTCTTCCATACTCCTGTCGGATGAATCCGCTAATCTCTCTCGCCGTGCCATCCGGATCACGCGGGAGTAAGCACACCACATCCCCTTCGGCACTGTTTGATCGGTCCACCCCTGCATTCGCGCTCACGTGTCCAAGACGATGCTCGGTGATGATGTGTCTGTTGCTGACGCGTACGAGTTCTCTTGCCTCGCCCAAGATCACCTCGATCGTCCGAGGGTCTCTATCGGTCTCTGCTGCAAGCTGAAGAGCTTTGGCAGACGGGACGACCGAGTCAAGTTGAACAAGACGTCCTTCTGCTCGAGTGACTATCTTGTGTGTCACGACAAGAATATCTCCGTCCACAAGGGAGAAACCACTGGCTGTGATTCCTTTCCGAATGGCATCCAGCAGATTGCCCCCAGGAGCGACCAAAGGGAAGGGAGTCACGGCCATCAACTCAAGATGTTCCGGTCGATGGAAATCCCTTCCTTCCCTTGTCAAATCCCCCACTTTCGATTTGTCCTTTTCTGATCTCCAAGGTTGACACTGTCTCTCGCAAAGAGCGCCTAAAGGGACGCCTGTTTCCGATTTCCAGAGTATCGTTCCTTATGCACCACCTCTTCAAGCGTCCGCCGTCGCCTGCCTGCCCGCTCCTCCGCAGGAAAGCCAAGGGGAAATGATCCGATGATCCGCCAGTCATCCGGAATCTCAAGCGCTCTACGAAGATTCTGCTGCCACGGGTACGGGGTGATCCAGCAACAGCCAAGCCCAAGGGCATGCGCCTCAAGCAATAGATTCATCGCGGCAGCGCTTCCGTCCATCACTGGACTCTTTGTTCCCGAATCCGGACGCACGACTAGAGTGATCACAACCGGCGCTCCACCGATAAACTTGGCGTGGCACAGCTCAGCTAGCCGGGCGATGTTGTCGGGATCCTTTGTGACTATGAACTCTGTCGGCTCAGAACTGTGCGAGCTGGGGGCCCACATCGCGGCCTCGATGAGTCTCTGCAACATGTCTTCAGGCACATCGCGGTCCTGATATTTCCTGATGCTCCGCCGACTCTTGATCAGAGGGAGCAGATCCATCTTCTCCATACTCATTTGCGGTAGGATCCTCAAGGTGCTATCGAAAGGTGCTCATCACTTCACTGGCAAATCGTTCCAGTGCTTCGGTTCCTTGTGAAAACGTCGCTCCCCACAGGAGCATCGCAAACTGGTTCATTCCAAGTGATTCGAGCTGTCGCAACTTAGTGATTATCTTCTCCTTGTTGCCGATGAGGCTCAGCTTGTCTATGTCTGCGTCAGTCACATGTTTGGCAGCTGCACCAGGGCCACCCCTTTCGTAGTCTGCTTTCAACTGCTTCAGGCACTCCGGGTCCAATTCCAGCGCATTGAGTATCGGCCCCGGTGCACCGCCAATGATGTGGGCTATTGTGGGGCGCACATTGTCCATCGCAGTTTCAACATCATCGGTCAGTCGAGTTGTCACCCAGCTCACGGAGTATGGCAACGGCCTCTGCTTCGCTGACCGCTCCATTCCCTTCCTTATGTTGCTGAATGCAAAATCCAACCCCGCCTTGGAGATAAGAGCGCCGATTATTACACCATCGGCTACCTTCCCGGCTGCTTGGAGTGTTGCTGGTCCCCGTCCAGCGATGAAGAGAGGCGGGGGTGGTCCAAGATCGCCTTCCAAGTGGACATCATCTACGTCAAAGAAATCGCCGTGGTAGGCTACCGTTTCGCCAGCGAGCAACGGGCTCATAATCTGGACGGCCTCCTTACACGCTCGGGCAGGGCGATGCTGATCAAGGCCTAAGGGAGTAAGCAGCTCTTTGCGATTACCCGCTCCGATTCCGAGCGAAAACCGATTCGGAAAAGCTTGAGAAAGAGTCCCGATTGCTCGGGCAATCTGTACCGGATGACGCGTGTACGGATTGGTAACGCCAATGCCAAGATGGATAGACGAGGTCCTCTCCGCGATCAGGCCGAGCGCAACAAACGGATCCTGATAGAAGGTCTGATCTGGCAGCCACGCGTAATCGTACCCCAGTTGCTCCCCTTGCTGTGCCAGCCGCCTTAGCTCATCGACCCTCAATTGATGGAGCAGTGCAAATCCAAATTCCATTCAAACCCCTATGTCTCTATTTCAAATCGATCGATGAGATACTTCTCCACTTTCGTCATATCTAAATCCCCCCCCAGGCCTGGAGCCTCCGGCACGACCAGGCACCCTTCCTCAAAACTCATCGGCTCGGTGCCAACATCCTCAACCAGCATGAATCGACCACCCATCTCACCCCCGTACACGACGGAAGGGGAAGAGCAGGCGAGATGGACGCAGGCACGGGCCCCAATAGGCCCCTCCAATGCCCCACCGATGTAGCACTTTAGCCGTCCCACCTCTGCTACCGCGATCATCTTCTTGGCATTAAGAAGTCCTCCTGGCGGGTTAACATACACGCTGATGACGTCAGCGGCACGATGCCTGATGATCTCATAGACATCGTGAGGAGAATTGGCAGCCTCATCGGCCATTATTGGTACACTTACGCTTTGATTGACGATTGCCAGTCCTTCGACGTCCGCTCCATACACAGGTTGCTCCATGAATGCGATGTTATAGGGTTCAATCGCATTGATTACCTTGATCGCCGTTTTGACATCGTAGGCTTGGTTCGCGTCGACTCGGATGCTGATTTCATCTCCGACTGTTTTGCGCATCCGTTTGACCATTTCCACATCATCCATTGGATCCTCACGTCCAACTTTCACCTTAAATACGCGGATCCCCTTCTTCATCATCTCCTCGGCCTCTTTGAGGCCTGCATCGAAATCAACTATGGGAATTGACCAACTCAGAAGCATCGCGTCTCGACACTTGCCGCCCAGTAGGTTGTATGCAGGTGTGTCCAGTATCTTCCCTGTAATGTCGTACAGAGCCATGTTAACGGAGCTCTTGGCTCTTCCATTCCAGGGGAGTGCTCGGTCCAAGGCAACCTGATGTTCTTCGATTCGTGTAGGGTCCTTGCCCAATACAGCAGGAATCAAGAAATCGCGCAATGCCGTCGCAACCGTTTGCTGAGTCTCCCCATAGCCGGAAAAGCGCACCATGTGGGGTGCCTCCCCCAAACCGGTGATCCCTTCGTCAGTAAACAGTCTCAAGAAAACACACTCCTGGTGATGAGTGGTCCCGATCGCCATCTTGTGGGCCCGTGTCACGGGAATCTTAGTCAGAAAGACCTCGGCCTTCGTAATCTTCATCAACTACCTCCTATTTCTTACCGGTCTGCATGTACGTCTTCAGTTGGTCGACGGTCATCCCTGCAATGCCAAGCTTCTCTACAGTCCTACCGATACTCCAGTAGTCAACACCCTCGGCAACGGAGAGGATCGTCGTGATGGCGTGGCACATCGGCGTTGGCACCCCCAACATGTCTCCCAATGATGCCATCTGAACCATCCCGTAAGGGATGTCTTCCTTCGTGTAACGCGGCCAGATTCGATCCTTCTTCTTCATCGCAAAGGGTTCTCCCGGCTTGCGATAGACGTCCGGCGAGCTGCCGAACTCGATGTACAGGGAATCAACGTCCACTGGCTCCACACCAAGGGTTTTGAGCAAGGCCTGCTTTTCCGCGTCCACGGCGTCCATGCATTTCAGAACTGCCTTGGTCATCCCTTCGTTCATAATCGAAAGGAGTCCCTCTCGCCGTTCGACTTCCGCGAAGTTCAGTACCATTGGCGCCGGGTGAATGATGAAGTTGGGGTTGTTGAGCCCCGAATCGAAGCAATGGACGGCCCGCTTGACTTTGAAGAGGGGTGCGAGGCGTTCCAAAACTGCATCCGTGTTCTTCCCGGGGAACGCCGCAGTGCGAACCTGGGTGTCTCCCAATGCTACCTTGATCGTCCCATCGTCGATGAAACGGGCGGATCGCGGCATCGTCACCGTCTCGCCAAGATGCACATCGTTCATGAAATCGACTCCCCGGTCCGAGAACTCCTCGTAGATGGCGAGGCTTGCCGTCGACCCAGAGCAGAACACCACGAGATTACCGGGCTCAAGGAACGGGAAAACCTCTCGCATCATTGTGGCCTGCGCGTAGGCAGGAACTCCAATCAGATAGATGTCGCGCCCCTTGAGTGCCTCATCAGGGTTGGTGGTCACGATTGGCAGCTTGACGAAATCCGCCGGGAACTCACCCTCAATCTTTAGTCCACCTTGTTCAACGATTTGTTGGAGCCTCTCCTCAGATCCTCTGAAGCCCGGGCACTCGAACACCGAGACATCGTGCCTCTTCGTCACGAGCCGAGCGGCCAACGCTAGGGCGGCAGGGCCGGCCCCCAATACTGCGATCTTCTCCATTTCTACCCCCTAGCGACGAAGAGATCCCGTGAAAGCGGCGTTAGATCCTCGTATCCCGTATCAGTGATCAGCAGGTTGTTCTCGATTCCGAAGTTCCCGATACGGCCTTCCTTGTCACGGAAGATCGGTTCAACGGTCACCACCATACCGGTTTTCAATGGCTGCGAGTTCGTCACCGCGATGTTGGGCGGCTCATGTACGTCCAAACCAACGCCATGTCCGATGCGCTCCATCGTCCCAACGTGCTCGGAGAATCCCAAATGGTCGAACACTTCGACCGCTTCTGACACCACCTCGCATGCTGGAACACCGTCACGCAGCTTCTGAACAGCCGTCCACTGCGCCTGCTTCTCGGCTTCGAAGAAAGCCAGCTGTTCGTCTGTAGGTCCGCCGATGTTCGCCATGCGCATCATGTCGCACCAGTAGTCGTTGTACGTAGCCCCTGCATCGAGAAGAATCATGTCGCCATTTTCCATGCGCTTGGCCTTGAACGGTGGTACGTTCACCATCTTGTACTTCAGGGGACCTGAGCGAACCACCACAAAACCCGGCTTGTAGGCTGTCTGCCTGGCCATCTCCTCGAACATCGCTCCCGCGAGATCCTGCTCCGACAGACCGGCGCGCATCACCTCAAATCCTCTCTCGAACGATTTGCAGGTAGCATCGCATGCCTTGCGTAGATACTCGATCTCCCTTGGCGTTTTGATCACGCGTAGCTCCCAGATCAGCTGCGCCGCGTCGGTCAGAGTGGCCTGTGGCAGTTGCTTCTGAAGGTCGAAAAACTCGGTCATGTGCATGGCAAGATACATCTCTTCGCCAAACTCCATCCCAATCCGTGCCTTCTCAAGCCCCAGTTGCCTAAGAACAGCTACAACACCTTCCACTGGATTCTTTGCCGCATCCTTGACCCGCCAGCCACCCCACAGATACCGCTTCTTGACCCAGCTCGTCTGTTCCCCCACGCTCTCCAACGATTCGGGAAGGACGAAGATCGGTTCCTCACCTTTGGCCATGATCAGAGCAAGAGGCCGGGTCTTCGTGTCCCAGCCAACTGTCTGCAGGCCACTGAAGTAAAGAACGTTCTCCTTGGCTGTGACCATCACCGCATCGAGATCGGATGCCTGAATCAGTTCCTGAAACCGTTTATACCTTTCGACGTATTCCTCATCCGGGAACTGCGAATACTTCGCCATACTGACCTCCTCTTACTCGTCTTCTTGTGACTGCTTTTCCACAGCTCTTCTGATTCCGCGTTGCCAATATCATCCCGATCAATCCCCCCTTAGGCGCGGATCGAGCTCGCGCTCGTACGCACGGGAGATGAAGAAAACGCTCATCACGATCAGCATGATGGCGAGCCCCGGAAACAACACCCACCACCACGCATATCGAATTCCACCCGTCGCGAAGCACATGTTCAGGAGCTTTCCCCAACTCGGCGTTTTCGGGTCACCATATCCGAGGAAGCTGACGTTTGCCTCAACGATGATTGCCCATCCCATTCCCAAGGCAACATATATTGCCGAAATCGGCAACACATTGGGCAAGATATGAACGAAAAGAATCCGTGTTCGTGAAACACCTATCGCCTGTGCCGCCTCCACGAAGACCTCCTTACACACGGAGAGGGCTTCTGCACGGACAACACGCGCCGACGAACGCCACATCAGCAGGGAGGTTGCCAAAACGATTGTCCATATGCTTGGAGACAGAAAGCTCACAATCACGATTACGAATGGCTCCAGCGGAATCGAGTAGCAGATGTCTACCAAGCGCATCAGCCCCTCATCGACCCAACGCCCGAAGAAAGCGGAGGTAACCCCAACCAGTGTCCCCAAAGAGGTGATCGCGAGGGCCGTCAGCCCTCCCACCATGAACGCGGCCCGCGTGCCGTAGAGCACTCCGCTGAATACATCTCTCCCCATATTCGTAGTCCCGAAAGGGTACTCAGCAGATGGCGGGTGAAGGAAAGGAACCTTGTTGTTCCCATCCCGGATAATCTCGTCCGGTTCGTAGCGCGCGATGTAAGGAGCTGTTATTGCGATCACTGCATAGCCTAAGATAATGATCAAACCCAGAAGGGCTAGCTTGTCACGCTTGAACACCTGTAACTGTCTTTTGCGAAATGGCCTATTTTCCAATGCCATCCTCTATTCCACTCCTAATCGTAGGTGATCCTTGGATCAAGTGTTGCGTATGTCAGATCGGCGATGATGTTCATGATCACGATCATGACTCCGATCAGCAAGAACGCACCCTGGGTCACCGGGTAGTCCCTCATTTTGATACCCTCAATGATCGCTCGCCCGAGGCCAGGCCAGCTAAATACGTATTCAAGAACGGACATCCCGGCAACGGCCAACCCAATATGTGTCGCCGCCGAGGTCACAACCGGAAGCAGCGCGTTTCTCAACACATGCTTGATTGTCACCGTACTCTCCCGAAGTCCTTTGGAACGAGCCGTCCGCACGTAGTCCGCGGGTAGATGGCGAAGCATC
Source organism: uncultured Thermotogae bacterium (assembly GCA_964582975.1). Lineage (GTDB taxonomy): Bacteria > Bipolaricaulota > Bipolaricaulia > UBA7950 > UBA9294 > CAZDDA01. The sequence continues at coordinate 15,797 of CAZOUO010000002.1, forward strand.
GCGTTTCGCAGAAGAAGGGTGGGAAAACTGATGAAATAGGCAGTCATCACCAGAGTGGGAAGGATCAAATGGTGCAGAAAATCCACGTTCAGGTAGACCCAGATACCCGTCTCCTTGCTGCCAAAGGATCGTATCCCTGCATAAGGAAACCATCCAAGATAGAACGAAAAGACCATGATAGATAGCATTCCCGTCCAAAAGACCGGTGGGGCGCGAAGGACCAGGCATATCGAGACTAGCGCGGATTCTATCCACGTGCCTCGTTTTGCTGTCATGATGAGTGAAAGAAGGATGGCCAGTCCGTAAGTAAGGACGAATGCGGCCGCCGCAAGGATCAGCGTGTTTGCCAACCGACCTTTGATCACATCGATGACCGGGCGCTGTTGAAGGAACGATCTTCCGAAGTTGAGTCGAAGCAGGTTGGTCACATAGCGAAGGTACTGCTCGTGCATTGGCTTATCCAGGCCAAATGATGCCTTCACTTGCTGCCGCATTTCAGCAGGCAAGAGCGGACTTAGCATTACGGCAGCGGGATCACCAGGGAGTAGGCGAAACAGGATGAAGGCGATCGTAATAATCGCGATGATTGTTACAATTGAAGTCGCAAATCGCCTTAAAAGGAAGGTCCCCATGTTTCCTCTGTGTCAGTCGTTGTTCTTTCTAAAAGAGGAGCCCGACCCTCGGCGGACCAGGCCCCTTCAGAGAAACTCTTCGGCGCTCCCTATCCCGGCTGCCCGGGCCACTCGGGCGCGTCCTTGAATCGTTCCTCGCTGTTCTCCCACACCTCCGGGTAACAGAGTTTCCCCTTGTTGTCCCATTGGTAGCCTGCCCCTTCCAACAGTTCCCTCGCCTTGTCGAGATCAAACGGCGGGATAACTAGGTTAGGGTTGTTCCAGAATTCATTGGCCGGTGCGATGAACGACTGCCCTGCAACCGCCCACCCCTTGAGGATGACATCGACGATGAAGTCGTAATCAAACGTGTAAGCGAGTGCCTTCCGGAACAGGCTGTCCCGTCCCGGTAGAATCCGCGTGTTCCATCCCATATAGTAGACGCCGAAATCCTCGAGGATGGACAGTTCGATGTTCAGGTTGCCTTTCGCTTCCTCGATTTGCTCCGGAAGAAGTCGGCGTTCGTGGAAGTCAATGTCCCCAGCCATCAGCGCCTGGAAGATCACCTCAGGATTCTGAAGGTTGATGAACAGGAAGTTCACCTGCGGTGGCTGATAGTGGTTCTCATTCGCCTCCAAAAACAATTCCTGCTCCCGTTTCCAATACCCCCACTTGAAGGGACCACTTCCTACCGGGTCGGGGTTCTCCCACTCATATGGTGTGGTTACACCCTCGAAGGACAAAACATCCTTCCAAATGTGCCACGGCAGGATATAAACCTGGGCAAAGGTAGTCTGGTACACCCCAGGATATGGATCCTTCAGCTTCATCCGTAGGGTCAGACTGTCCACGACTTCAATTTCCTCGAACGCTTTGGTGAACGGCGATAGCTCCGGCTGTTCCCACTCCGTCATGAACTCGTAGCTGAACTTGACATCGTGTGCGGTGACCGGCATGCCGTCATGGAAGAACATGTTCGGACGAAGACGAACAAGAATCGTCGTCTCGTCCTCGGCCTCCCACGACTCGGCCGCCGAGGAGACTGGCTTTCCATCCGTCCCAATCCGGGTTAGTGTATCATACACCAACCGCATCAGATCAGGGTTCAACCCCGCCATGAAGTTCATGGGGTTAGACGTGCCGATGTCGTTGTGCCGTGCGAACCGTACCGTCTTATCGTCGGTCAGCGGACGCAGGTTCAACAGATTCCACACGTGCCACAGGTTGTATCCTACCATGGACGTCCAGCCCTCGAACCGTCCAATGCCATGACCAACAGCAGAGACTACGTGATACAGAGGCTTCGCTGGCACCTCCTGGTTGATGTACTCCTGGCACTGCCACACAAGTTCTCGTCGTTTCTCGATGTCCATCTCCGTTCGTTGAGCCGTGACAAGTTCGTCGTAGTAGGCGGAGCTAAACGCCGCGTAGTTCGTCCCGTCCTCCCCGATGTTCGAAGAGTGAAACGGCCAATAGAGCAACACGTCGGGGTCCAACCGCTCTGGCCTCGACACGAAACCGAACACCCACGCGCTATAGTCGTCAAACGGTGGCTTTCCAAGACGCTCAGCTGAACCCGCATAGTCAAGCTCGATTAGCTCAACTGTGAGGCCGAGCTCCTCCCAGTTCCGCGTAAGCATTTTCCCCGATTCATTCCTCACCGGATCCCACGATGCAGCTGGGATGACGAACTGAATCGGGTCAACGGGCGTCAATGCTGACACACTCAATCCGACGCCCACGCACAATAAAACTGCAATACCCACTATCCACGTATTTCTAGACCTCACTTATACCTCCTTTCCTTACTTGGTTCACTTGTTTCTACAGGCCACACGTTCTCCCGTGCATATCACCTCCTATTTAGATTTAGTGGAGAGGTTAAGGCACATACTTCGTCGCATTTCTCAAGATTGCGTATGACTCCAAGCATTTGGTCGCTTTGCTCATTGGTAAGTACCATTGATGCTTGATTACGAAACTTTCGCTCCAATTCCTCATCTCCCAGTGGTCGATCAGGCGTTCCGCGGGCATCCACTGTAGTTGCAGAAAAACCCCTGTCGCGTCCCTTGGCAAACACCGAAACCGTCGATTGCTCGTGCTCGGGGAACTGTCGGCTTGCCGACGTGTCTTCCACGACAGAAATCCTTTCCGCCAACGCAAGCACCTTGTCATCATCAACTGCTTCGGCAGCGAACTCTTTAGGCGTTAGTCTTCCATGTGAAACAAGCAAAGCCAGACAGAAGGGCAGCGAGAATTGAGCTTCCGTGAACGATGCCGGACGAGGAATGTTATGGTACTCGTCTGTAAGGAGCGCGAACGTCGCTACCTCTATCCGCTCAATTTCGTCGTGCACTACGGACTCAGCTGAAATGATCTGTTCCATCGATTCCAAGGACGTGTGGAGAAAACGGCAGGTTGGGTACGGCTTGAATACGACCTGCTCGATCAAGAAGCTCTTCCCCAACCCGTCTGAAAGTCCTGAAAGTCCCAATTGATCATTTCTCCTCTCCGTCCAGAATCCCAACTCGCCGTCCAAGCAGTTATCCTGAGCTCGAAATCCCTCTGCTGCCAGCAGGGCCGCTTCCAGGCCCGCTTGTACTGACCATCCGTAGCCGGACTTGAAATCGCTACGCACTCCCATAAGCGATTTTTCTTTCCGGATCATCGGTAGCGGAGCAGTGCTCAAGGATGTGCCGAGGGCGTTGAACGTCTGCTGTGTATTCAGTTCGAGAATCTTCGAGGCAGCTGCCGAAGCCCCAAGCGTCTGCAGGGTTCCCAGATCCCAGCCCCCACTAAACCGTGTGAACTTTGGTTGCAGGCAGGCCATACAGCGAACCGCCACCTCGTAACCGACTACGACAGCCTCCAGGAATCTTCTTCCCGAGACGCGGAAAGCCTCGCCCAAAGCCAGTGCAGCCGGGATGACTGTGGATCCATGGTGCCCCACAAGAGTATCGTCGTAGTCGAGAGCGTTGGCCAGTCCCGCATTCGCAAAGCCAGCCAAGATGGGAGAAGTCCTTAATCCATCTGCAGACAGGACCGTTGCTACCTCCTCGCCAGGCCATCTCCTAGCCAAGCGCATGAGCTGTTCTGATATGGGAGTAACATTCCCCCCGAGTGCACAGCCAAGCGTGTCGAGCGCACAACGTTTCGCCGCATTTAGGGTGCTAGAAGAAAGGTCGTCAAACGTGGTTTGCACAACTGAGTCCGAGAGCTTCCACGTTGCCCCCACGAAAGGCTGTCTAGCTGCCGGTGATCTATTGTTCTTGTGTCTCATTCTCCAGAAGGGCTAGCCAATCTGCCATCGCGCGCATCACGTGATCCCGAGCCATTGAAGCTGCCTTCTCGGCATCACGAGCGCGAAGGGCTTCCAAGATTTTTCTGTGCTCCTGAATCGATTTTCTCGAGCGCTTCACTGAAGGAAGGGCAAACAGTGTAACCCTGGATCGCTTCAGGTAGTCAATTGAAGCAAGGACCATTTCCAGCAAGGGAGCGTTCTGGGCCGCTTCGGCAACGGCCCGGGTAAACGCTCGATCGGCATACAACATGCCTGTCTTGTCTTCCGTCTCCACGGCCACTTCCTGCTCGTGTAGCGCCTCCTCCACTTTCTCAAGGTTTCCCGACTGCAGGCGCCTCGCTGCGAGATAAGCGGCTTCAGCAAAGACTGCCCTGTGGACTTCGAAGTATTCCAGAACCTCCTCTTTCCGCGCCTGAATCTGCCTGTGGATTAACTGTGTCTCGGCATTCTGCCCATTGAGTCCAACAACAAATGCTCCCTTGCCAGGCTTCACTGCGATGTACCCAACGGCTTCGAGAGCGCGCAACGCTTCACGAACCGGATTTCGGCTCGTACCGAATTGTTCAGCAAGAACCCGCTCACCTGGAAGCTTCTGACCCAGCCCCAATTGGCCCTCCCGGATCATCGTCTCAATCTGCCTAGCAATCTGCTTCGATGTCCGGAGTGCTTCGACTGGCTGGAAGAGCGTGTGCTTGGATTTAGAATCACCGGCTTTGCTTTCAGGCACTGTTCCCTCCGAAGCCAAGCGCGCTGCCGTCCGCCAGAGCCATAGCATGAATTATCTCCTCATCATGTATTCCATGTATTCCCGCGTGCGCGCGGCTCCCACGGCACGCGAGGGAGAGCTCGCAGCCCCCCCGGACAAGATCAGTTGCACACTCGCTGCACAGCGCCCCTACGCCTTGCAACCGGGCAGATGTTGATTGGCCTTTTGCATACGCCAAACCGATAACCTGCTCCATTGCTTCACTTGGACGCCCCGCCCAAATCGCGACGTCAAGTTCCGCATGAAGGTGAGACAAGGGGAAGAGCTCGAAAACCCTCTTCGCCGTCGTCAGACGGGGCATGGATTCAAGTATTTCGAGTGCGATTCCCTCATCTTGCACTCCCCACTCCAGCAGCCTTTCTGCCAGCACCCCAATGATTTCGGAAGAAGATGGGTCTACTCCAAGGACGAAACGCGCCAACAGACAAGTGAACCAATCCGCTTTGACGGTGATGGTTTCACCCCCAAGAGCCCGGCCAACGGATTCGCAAAAACGGTCCTCTTTCAGTTGACTGGCGGATTGATCTGAGGGATCAGCCTGAACCCAAAAGCCAACTAGAGAGATGTCGCAGTTGGTTCGCTGCTTGCAGGTTGATCTCATCACGTTGTTTCATTCCTTCGCATTCGGTATACTGGTTCAACCAGTATACCAAGGGCGGGGTACGTTGTCAACGCTACGATACGAAACTGCGTGCATAAGGGCATCTTGACTTGATAGGACATGAACTACTATGCAAATTCTCAATGAGCGCGCTCGCGTTCTGACGCTCTGTTCGCTGGCATGGTTCCTCATCTTCTCGGGGGGGCTCCTCCCAGGAGTCGTACTTCCCGTTGTGCAGAGAGAGCTCGCGCTTAGCTTGACCCAGGCAGGTTTCGCGATTACTATGCTGTGGCTGTTTCATGCACTGACACAGTTTCCAGCTGGAATCCTAGCGGATCGTCTCGGCCGGAAGCTCATCATCGCCCTGGGTCTGCTCGTATTTGCAGCCGGAAGCTTCATCACAGGGATATCATCGGAATACACGGTCCTATTGCTCGCGTTCATTGTGCTTGGGATCGGCATGGGAACCTACCCTAGCGCAGGGACAACGCTTCTCGCGGAGACGTTCGGCAACCAAAAGGGAAAAGCTTTCGGAATCCATTCAGCCGTTTCCACGCTTGGAGGGGTCGTTCCGCTTGTCGTCCCTCTTCTCATTCCTTTTTTCGGATGGCGTGGGGTATATCACGGCTTTGGCTTCCTCGCACTTCCCCTCGTTGGGCTCTTTTTAGTGGCCAACCGACGAGATGACAGTAGCATCTCACAGACCCAGACCTTCCGACCTGCATTTCGAGACATATTCTGGAATCGTTCGCTGAGATGTCTTCTGATCCTTACTATCCTCTTCGTTAGCGCGTGGCAGGCAACAACCTCGTTCCTGCTCACTTACTTGGTAAATGAAAAGGGAATTTCGCTTGGCCTAGCAGGAATGATTTATTCCATGATCTTCTTCGCTGGGGTAATGACGCGGCCTTTGATCGGAATCCTCTCAGACTGGCTCGATCGTCGTCGACTGCTTCTCGCGATGTGCGCCCTTGGCAGTATGGGTTGTCTGATCCTAATCATCAGCCAATCAATTGTCGGAATCTGCCTTGCAGTTGGTTGTTTCTCATTATGTGGGGGGTTCTTCTTGGTCAAGAACGGGTATCTTCTCGATCTACTCCCTCAGCAACGCGCGGCGACGGATTTGGGCTTGTTCAACATGACAATTACGCTGGTGGCGAGTCAATCCTCGGTCTTAATCGGTGCTTTGGGGGATCACTACTCGTTAACGCACGGCTTTGCTGTACTCACAGGCCTGATGGCCGCAGCGGCTGTGCTGACAGTTCCACTGCCTCCTCCGGCTCAAGCGTCACTGCAACAGGAAGGTCTGCACTTGTCTAAACAGTGACTGAAAAGAGTACCATCTCTGTCAACCGATTAATCATGAGGAACGAGGTGTGACAAGAAGAGATAAGGAGAAGCAGATGGACGACCAATTACGGCTGAGCAAGCTTGAACTCCTGTTTGAGCATGGTGATCGTCTCACAGCAACCCTCCTCTGGGATTCTGCGCCGAAGACATGCGCAGCGATCGTGGGTGTCCTTCCCGTAGAAGGAAAGACTCGCCACGCACAGTGGGCCGGAGCGGAGTTCATGCTCTCAGGATTCCCGATCGAAGAACGTCTCCCCATTGAAAACCCATTTGTATGGCGCGAGCCTGGTTTTGTGATCACGAACAAGCATCCCGGAGGCGTGCTTGCCTTCTATCCCAATCCGGAGGTCCGCGCTTTTTGTGTCCTATATGGTGAAACCATCCCGCGGTGTGCGGTAGACAAGCCGGTTGCTGTCACGGTTTTCGCAACAATCGATGACCTTCAAAAGGCTGATGAAATTGGCAGGCGGCTTCGCGAAATCGGCCCCAGCTCAGTCCGTATAAGCGCGCTTAATTCCTGCGATGAGTAGGGAGGCCGCGGCCATCATCCCGCTTGGATCAGGATTGTTCCAGAAGCCGTGGGCTGTGGAATACCAGATGGCACATGCCACATGGACAAGTAAGCAATCTGATTCTAGGATCACTCTTCCAGACTTATGTCTCGGTGCTCGGTCCTAAGTACAGACCTATGTAGCGGCTGTAATCAGGGCAATTCACCTCGACCAATCGAGGCAGCGGAGTTCCAAAGTTGTCCGCCACCCGGAGGCTCCATAGACAAAGAGGTTCTCGCCACCACCACGAAACAAGCTGACACGCGTTCCAGGATCGGGCCTCAAAGCTCGGATCTCCATAGCTCAATGCTGAGCACATAATCACTTAGCGACTGTTCAGGCCAATTCCTTCAGCGATTCCCAATAGGAGTTCCAAGGCTGTCTACCTACAGCATCCGCAGGTCACTTGCCACCCAGCTGATTTAACATCTCGCCCTGGGAGTTCGAAAGTCGTCCACCAGACTCCACCTGGTGTGATTCGATCTTCATTGCCGACCTGTATTGCTTCTACCACCACTGACGAGTAGAATCTTAACATCTTCGGTGGGCAGCCACTCGAAAGTTCGAAAGTTGTCCACTAGGGGGTACCAGTTTGCAGAATCATCCCCCGACGCCACCAAATCAAACGGCTTTTTCATCTTTCGAGTGGTCCAGAGATTTGGGCAGGGTCACTGGTATTCCACGCCCACTCGTCGAGCAAATCTAGAATGCCTTCTTAACATCATGTCCCTCATCCAATGCTCATAACTAGCGCTGCCTGAAACGGTGGAACCCCCGATTGTCTTCCGCCCGTAGGGCGTTGCTCACTCGAGATTGATGGGGCCGTTTCGAGGTTGCACCCTCGTTTGGCTATACTCTGAACCGATCACCGAACTCTGTAAAGAGCTGTGAGTAAGGTCCTAGCATGAACCATCAGCTTGCCAGGATCCCGGTAAGACGAGACGTCAAGATCGGTCGATTCGTCCGAACAGGTAGGGCCACATAACGACAAACGAGGAGCGAAAATGTTGACTCTCTCAAACGCCGCGATCTACACACCGACGCATTATCTTCCACAGGCGACCGTGGTGGTTGATCGAGGTCGGATTAAGCGGATCAGCCAAGGAAAATCTAGTAAGGGAGAGTCCCTGGAAGGATACACCATCATCCCGGGGTTCGTCGACACGCACATCCACGGATACGGAGGATGGGACACCAACGATGCCACCAAGGACTCCCTTTTGGCCATGGCAGAAGGTCTAGTCCGGCACGGTATCACGGGCTTCTTACCCACGACCGTTACCACCTCTTATCAGAACCTGTTGGCCTGTGCTCGCGCCACCTCCAAGGCGATCCAGGCGCAAAGCGAAGGTGTCGGCGGCGCCAGGATCATAGGCCTCCAATTGGAGGGGCCGTTCATCAATCCCAAAAAGAAGGGGGCACAAAACCCTGATTACATTCAGCGCCCCAATTGGGAAGCACTCGAGGCGATCCACCAAGCCGGCAACGGGTGCGTTCGTGCCCTGACCATCGCCCCGGAGCTCACGGGAGCCTTCTCCGTGATCGAGCAGGCCACTGCAGCCGGGTGGATCGTTTCACTCGGCCACAGCAACGCAACCTACGACGAAGGCATGCAGGCCATTGTGGCAGGTGCCACGCGAGCTACTCACCTTTTCAATGCAATGGCGCCCCTTCACCACCGACAACCCGGACTCGTCGCCGCGTGTCTGGAAAGCCCACAAGTGTTCGTCGAGCTGATCGCTGACCTTGTCCACGTCGCACCGCCCCTATTGCGTCTTACCCGCCAGATAGTGGGGGCTCAAAGAGCGGTACTAATCACGGATTCCATTTCCGCAACAGAGCTTCCCAATGGGGCCCACTCTCTCGGCGGGTTGACAGTCACCGTGGAGAACCACGTTGCACGACTGGAAGACGGTACTCTGGCCGGAAGCACGCTGACGATGGATCGGGCCGTACTGAACGTGACGGCCATCGGGGTCCCGTTCCGTGAGGCGTTGATGATGGCAACCGCTGTGCCGGCCCGCTCCATTGGGGAACGGATCGGCACCATTCAACCGGGCGGAGTAGCCGATTTTCTCGTCCTGAATGAGGACCTGTCCATTAGCCGCGTCTACGTGGCTGGCCACCGGATGGTCTAGTCTCCGGTCCAGGTCTCCACTGAGACACCTCGCCGATGCTCTCCCTGAAGATGCGCCGCTGCGTGCTGTTCCACAACGACGGTGACATCCGGATGCAGCTGGAGAATCGACGCCGGAACGCTTCTTGAAACGGCTCCGAACAGACTTTCCCGGACAATTTCCGCTTTTTCGACACCGTTTACCAATAACAGGATCCGTCGGGCATTCATGATCGTACGAATTCCCATCGTGATCGCATACTGTGGCACGCCCTCCAACGACCCGAACAGCTCCGCCTCCCGCTGCCTTGTCTCCAAAGAGAGCCTTGCGAGATGGGTCGCGCTACCAAAGGGCGTGCCGGGTTCGTTGAATCCAATGTGTCCGTTTTGTCCCAATCCCAGAACCGCGAGATCAATGCCTCCGCGTTCGGCAATCCGGCCCTCGTAGCGATCGCATTCAGCTTTGTGGTCTGAGGCAAGGGAGTTCGGAATATTGTGCTCGCGTACCGCCACGTGCCGAAGGAAATGTGTCTCCATGAACCGGGTGAAGCTCTGCGCGTGATCAGGTGGAATCTCGTAGTACTCATCCAGATTAAAAAAAATAACATTGCAGAAATCTACCCAGCCATCGTGGTAAGCAGCGATCAGCTCTCGGTACAACCCCATCGGGGTTCGCCCTGTCGGCAAAGCGATCACCGTTCCTGGCCAGCACAGCACCTCTCGGCACACGTGCCGAGCAGCAGCACGAGAAAGCCTACCATAATCCTCCACCACGATGATCCGCACCTAGTTACCTCCGGCAGTGCGCAATCGAAGTCGCTCCTGAAAAAGGAGTCGCACCCCCAGGCCCCTCCCACCAAGATGCAGGGGGCCCCATGCGGTCGGCAGGTCACGCTCCCGCACTGTGCCAGCTGTCAAATCAACATCCAGGTATCGATGCCACAAACCGTCCATCGTGCACCTCTCCTTTCTCTGAGGCCTAGGTTTTCGCTCCCAGAGTTGCGACAAATCGTTTTGTGGTCGTCAGCGGATTCGTAATTGCCTGCCCGACAACTACGGCAAAAGCGCCTACTTTTAGTGCCTGGCGCACTTGGGCTGGAGTCGTGTAGCGCCCTTCCGCGATCACTGGAATATCTAGCTTCAACGCGAGCGCGCTCACAAGGTCGAAGTCCGGTCCGACCATCTGCGCTGAGTATGGGGTGTATCCTGACAAAGTCGTCGCCACGATGTCTGCGCCCGCCTCTGCAGCGGAAAGTCCCTCCTCCACCGTCGAGACGTCCGCCATTACCAACACGGAATGCGACGACTTGAGCTCGGCGGCGATGTCACTGAACGCCCCAACGCCAGAGGGACGCGGCCGTTTTGTTGCATCCATCGCTACGATCTCCGCACCCGCGCGCACCACCACTTCGGCGCTCTTGAGATCCGGTGTGATCCAGCCCTGGGGGGCGAGGTCACGGCGCTTTAGAATTCCAATCACAGGAAGAGAGACCCGCTGCTTGATTGCTCGAATGTGATCTTCACCATTTGCTCTGATGCCGACCGCACCTCCGAGTTGAGCTGATTCAGCCATGGCTGCCATGTAGTTGGGACCATCGAGTGGTGTACCTGGGGTAGCTTGACACGACACGATCAGCCCGCCTTCAATCTGCCGCAAGATTTGGTCCATTACTTGCTCCTCCTAGTTTTGCCAACAGTACGGTAGCCTCCTCTGCAAGGATTTCTGCGCTCCGCCAGTCAAAACAGCTGATCTGGGCCTCGTACCAGCCTGCATCTGTGGCTGATCGATCGGGAAAGTAGCCAACATAACCGTTCGAACAGCCAAACACCGTCACTTTCTGCTCCGGCCTCTTGGTCGCTCGCACTCGTTGCACGAGAGAGTTAAAGGGTTCCCCGGGAACCGCAATGAAGATTCCGTCTCCAAGCCGAACCCCTTTCAGAACGACGGTTTCCCCGCCTCGCGCCAGGCACCCAGACCGAAGCAGGTCCAGCAGTCCTCTGGCCCCTTCAAGACGCGTCTCAATGACACGTCTCTCCCCAGGATGGTTATCCTCAACACGTTTTCCTGCCAGTCGCCCCTCCAAGCGGTCGATCTCCGTTTGTGCGTGCACCACGCTAGACGCGGGTTTGTACGGAAGCCAGCAGCTGCGTTCGCCGACCGTTAGGCACGCTCCACCCCGGGTGCGTATGCCGTCGGTGACGTCCAGCATCGCCACGGACAGGATGCGGCTCAGATGCTTAAGCTCTTCAAAATTCTGTGCCTTGCGGCAAAACCGAGTACTGACATCGCCCGAAGCGCCGTTTGTGACAGCGATAATCGCTGTCACATCCCCAACCAACTCTGCGTTGCTTGCAGCGGTTCCAAGCAAATCAGCGGAGAGGTAGCGGTTGTCCGACCCCAATACGGTGGAATGGCAGGGAAAGTTAGCGAGTGCCCCGCGCAACCTTCCCGACGTATCATCGATCCGCAATAACCAAAGGGAGTCATCGATCGATCGCGTCCAGTCCGTCCGATGACTCGCGATCCCCGGGACACGCTCGCAGCCCACACCGAGTCTTGCAGCAAACATCGACGCGGCAGCCCGGCGAACGGCCTCTCGCGTCCCTGCCAGCAATGCTTTGCCCTTCCGCTCCTGAAGATCGGAACGGGGGCTGACGCACCCAGTGTCAACAAAACCCGCTGGTCCTGCGTGTGTGTGGGTGGCTGCCGCGACCACGTTCTGAGCAGCGATACCGGCGATCTCCTGAACCACTGCTTGAAGCGCTTTGACCCACTCAGCCGATAAACCCAGCACGTCCAACACGAGAACGCCTACGGCCGCCACATCATCCTGAAAAAGGAAACAGCGCGCGGAGAGCCGGTCATGGATTCCGACGGACCGACCATCTCTGGCGACGTACCCCCCCATGGGCATGCCAACAGGCGGCGTGATGTCTCCCTTACCGAGGCCAACGAGCATCATTCCGCCCATCCGATTCGCGCGAGTTCCCGAGCGAGCGTGTCAAGGACGCTCACCCCTGGCCCGACGCCAACCAACTGGAATCCGAGCAGCACCGCTCCGCCCACCGGTGGAAACGCCGGTGGCCGGACCACAGCCGCTGGGGCGTGGGAGGCAAGCTCTTCTTTGAAGGAACGGAGAACGAACTCCCCCGCTGCAAAGACGCCACCTCCGTAGTAGACATCAAACGGTGAGTCTGCTTTCCCAAGCTTCCGCAACGCCACAACGGCCGTTGCCGCCAGGGTCCGTCCCGCGTTTTCCAGAATACTCACCGCAACGGTGTCCCCCTCACCTGCGGCGTGAGCGACGAGCTTGGCCAAGGCAGCAATCTCGGGTCGACCCAGCCCCCCTCTTTCGTATACCCTATCGCGAACTTCAGCAAGGGTCTCGCAACCGAAGTGCTCAAGCAACTTGGACTTCAGTGCTGTCGCACGCCCCCTGCCATCGTCCGCCCGAAACGTCCACTTCAGGGCTTGGCACCCGATATGGTAGCCCCCTCCTTCATCGTCAATAATGTGGCCCCAACCGCCGACTCTTACCTCCTTACCCCGTTCGTTAACACCGTACGTGTGCGCTCCCGTCCCCGCATAGACCATAACCCCCGGCTGCCCAACTGATGCGCCCGCCAAGACGATCACCAGATCGTTGTGCACACCGATGTGGCGAGGACGAACAAACTCCCGGACATACTTGGTGACCAGCGCTTGTTGTTCCGGACTCTTCCCGATCCCCGTCATCCCCAAAACAATGCTGTCTACCGTGATGGTTTCGTCGCCCGGGAGAGCTTGGCGGATGGAGGACTCCAGCGCCGCGTGGAGGCGGCGGCGGCCGGCTTCACCCTGAACATGATTGGACGGACCACCACGTCCGTGGCCGATCACGCGTCCTTTTTCATCAACGACCAGACAGCGGGTCGAACACTGTCCGCCGTCGACTCCCACGATCCGCAAGAAATTCCTCCCCTAGTGGGCCAAGCGAGCTCGATATCGCTCAAACAGCTTCAGATTGTGGTCGTCGGCCCCTTCCAGGTTATAACTCTTTAGAATGGGCGGCTCGACTCCCTCCTGCAGGATTCGCTCTACCACGGCAAGCACAAGCATATTCACGAGGAGGGCACCCGCGATGGTGGAACTTGCGCCCGCCTTCTGACCGGTCTTCCCGATCTCGACGACTGCATCGCCCGGAGGAACGCAATTGTCAAGGACGAGGTCAACGACCTCGAAGAGTCGCTTTCCGCTCGCATGCCGCGAAGTCGACTGTCGAGAGTATTCAAGCGATGTGATGGCTATCGTGTAGAGACCCTGCCTGCTTGCTTCCATCGCCACCTCAATGGGTACGGGGTTTCGGCCCGAAGTGGAAACGATAATCATGACCTCACCGGGAAGCAACTGACACCGCTTCGCGTAACGCTCCAACAGGATCTCTGCGAGCCCCTCCAATCTCTCCGCCATCCCCTCGGTGGGATCGGGGACTTGGTTGATCGGCACCAGTCCACCGGCTCGACTCGTGATCTCCTTGCCGATCATCGCTGAGTGACCGCTCCCGAACACGTGCAGAATCCCGCCCTGCAACAGTGACTTGGCCACTCGATCGCTTGCTTGGTCGATCGCTTCGCTCTGCGTCGCAATCAGTTTCTCTATAAGTTCCTTTATCTTTTCATAGTACGTCACTGCAAACATGTGTTCCTCCTTGTATTTGAAGCGGTCCCGACCGAGCCTTGCCTCCTTGATGTCTACACGTCTCGTATCCGTGGGTCGAACAGCTCCCTGAACCCGTCCCCCATAAGATTGATCCCCATTACCAGTGCGAAAATCATCCCACCAGGGAAGAACGTCATCCACGGTGCCTCGCGGATGATCGCACGAGCGTCACCCAGGATGTTTCCGAGGCTCGGTGTCGGGGGTTGTATCCCTACCCCGATGAAACTCAAACCGGCCTCCGCAAGCACTCCGTAGGCGAAGACAAAAGTCGCCTGGACCATCAACGCCGCAAAGACATTGGGAAAGATGTGCCTCAACACAACTCGCCACACCGGGATCGCCAAGGCCCGCGTCGCCTCGATGTATACCTCCTCACGAACGGAGAGCGTCGAGCTTCGAACGATGCGCGCCGTCCTCGGCGTGTAGACGAGCGCAAGAGCGATCAGAATGTTGGTGACGTTCCTTCCCAAGGCGGCAAGAACGGCCAATGCCAAAAGAAGGGATGGAAACGCCATGATCACGTCCATGAGGCGCATGATAAGGGAATCGAGTCTCTTGAAGGACCCCGCTATTATGCCCACCGCACTACCGAGCACACTGCTGATCGCAGCTGTTGCAAGGCCGATCGCCAGGGACATTCGCGCTCCATAAAGGGTACGCGTGAACACATCGCGACCGAAGTTATCCGTACCGAACCAGTGCGAGACCGACGGCGACTGGATAAACGCGGGGGTCAATCGGTTGGGCAGATAGGGGCTGAAGTAGGGGCCAATGACAGCCGCAAGCACCAACAGAAGAACGAGGGTCCCTCCAATGGCGATTGACCGCTGGTGCAAGAACCGCCGTAGCCCTTTCCGAACTTGTCCGAACGAGTCCGCACGAATTTTCGCGCTAGTCATACTTGATCCTCGGATCCAGGTATGCATAGAGCAGATCAATGAGCAGATTGATCAAGAGGATGCCGGTGGCAATAAGGAGCATCGCTCCCTGCACAACAGGATAGTCGCGTTTCAGCACAGAATTCACGACAAGATTTCCCATCCCTGGCAGCGAGAAGACAATCTCCGTGATGAAGGCACCGGAGACGACGAGAACAATCACGAAACCCACAACCGTTATGATGGGGTTGACTGCGACGCGAAGCACGTGCTTCCAGAGGACAACGCTCTCTCTAAGACCCTTCGAACGCGCCGTGCGAATGTAGTCGTTTCCTAGCACATCGAGCACCGTGGCTCGGGTCATGCGGGCGATCAGCGCCGCCCAGATGAAACCGAGCGTGAAACAAGGCATGATGAGATGCCTTAGTGCATCGAGAAAATCCTTGTTAAAGGGGACATAGCCCCCCACGGGAAACCATCGTAAGCCGACCGCGAACAGATAAATCAACACAAGCCCCATCAGAAATTCTGGCGTCGACAGACCGACAAGCGCAACCACCATCACCGACGTGTCCAATACGCTGTTTCGTCTGGTTGCGCTGATGATGCCCGGCGGGATTCCCAGCACGAGCGCAACAAGGAGTGCCCCAACCCCGATGGTGAGAGTCACAAAGAGCCGATCCGCGATCGCCTGACTCACCGATCGACCGAGAAAGATCGATTGCCCCAGGTCGCCTTGTATCGCCTCCTTCAACCACTTGCCGTATCGGACCCAGAAGGGATCGTCGAGATGCATGCTCTTGAGCATGCGCGCTCGCACTTCGGGGGATGCGCTTGGCCCCAAGATCGATACCAGCGGGTCACCCGGGATCAAATACATGATCGAAAAAGTTATGAAGCTGACCGCCAGCCACATGGGCACAATGGCCAAGAGACGACGCAGTACGTATGCAAGCATATTTCACACTTAACGAACAACAGGCACGACGCGGATAAGAAATCGGCAGCGACCGACTCTCACCCGCGTCGACCCTTATACTCCTATTTCCAAACGTTCCAGAATCGCGGCACAACATACCAAGGTTCGTAACCTTGGAGTTCCTTCCGCGTTGCCTCCAGCCCAAAGATGTCACCAAAGTAAATCACGGGGACATCCTCGTAGTACAACAGCTGAACCTGTTCGAAGATCTTCTTGCGTTCTTCGAACGAGGCCGGCTTCGAGAGCTCGTCAAGCAATTGATCCATCTTCGGATTGCAGTAGCCGTAGGCGTATGGCGCCCCACACTGCAGCGACCCCTTCATCCGGAGTGGCTCCTCGGACGGCGACCAACCGGTTTGGTTGATGTGCCATCCCTTGCCTTCGAGCGCCTTTCCGATCTGGGACGGCCAATCTGAGAACTCGATCTTGATGCGGAAGCCGCCGAGTTCCAGGGACGTTGCTGCCGCCAACGTGCATCGGTACATCCAGTAGTAGTCCCGGTTGGAGAGGAGGATGATGTCCTCGCCCTGATAGCCGGCTTCTTTCAGCAATTGCTGGGACTTCTTCGGGTTGGCCTGGTTGTAGTTGTAACTTCCCACTTCGGTATACCACGCCGACCAGGGACCGTATCGGAAGCCCGGATGAGCGCTGTAGAAGTCCGGGTCATTCATGACCACGGTTGAGACAACGAACTCCATGTCCAGTGCCGCAAACAGGGCCTGGCGAACCTTCACGTTATCGAACGGTGGCTCCGATTGATTTAATTCCCACACCAACGCCCATTGAGGTTTCACGATATGCGAGACGAGGTCTGCGTTTGAATCAATTGTGGATCGTGTCTCGATGGGAAGCGCTTCTGCGTAGTCATACTCGCCGGTCTCGAGACCAGCGATCCGAGCGCCTACTTCTTTAACCGGTATCAAAAGGATCTCATCGAAGTAGGCGACCTTCTTTCCGACAAATCCGGACGCGGGGGCGTCAACAGGTGTGTAGTCTTCAAATCGAGCGAGCTTGACGTGCACGTCCGGTTGCCACTCGACGAGCTTATAGGGACCGGTGCCGATGAGATCGGGGATGCGAAGCTCCTCACGACTCTCGGCGAATTCCTTCGGCATCACTCCCTGCCACGTGACCTGGATCACCATGGCGCTGACGAGGTTCATCGGCTGGGTCAGCGTCACGAGGAGTGTGTGGTCATCAACCACCTGAATCTCGTCGACACCGTCGTAGTATCCGCTGACCGGCGAGATAGCGATGATGCGCTCCAGCGAAGCCTTGGCATCCTCCGCCGTCAGTGTCTTTCCGTTGTGAAACTTGATGCCCTGCCGAAGAACGAGGGTGTAGGACAAGCCATCCTCGGCCGCTTCCCACGACTCGAGCAACACGGGTTCCGGCGCATAGTTCGCGTCGAAGGCCACGAGCGGCTCAAACACATGGGATGCCACTTGCTGTGTTGCAGTTGTCGTCGTTTGGTGCGGATCTAGCGTTGGCGGGTTGGTCTGCATTGCGGCGCGAAGCGTTCCCCCGAAAGTCTGCCCTATCGCAGTCACCGTGACTAGTCCGATCAACAGTCCAATCGTCATTAGCAGCACTATCTTTCTCACTGATTCCACCTCCTTAATGGATGGACGATTAACTTTTGCCTCACTGCACAACTTGTTCCTATTCCGCTCTGATGTCTCACCTCCTTTATTTAGTTAATCTAGTGTAGACGGCTATTCCTGTGGAGATTGACTCCTCGATAGCGTTCGCCAGCTTCAACGAGTGAAGGCCTTCTTGCACCGGAATCGGCGATGGCCGATCGTGGAGCACACAATTGATAAACGCGATGAGTTCCTCACGCAGGTCCCCGCGGACTTCCCCACCGAAACCTGGCGCGTGATGAACGTCGGGGGCATTAATCCCCCTCGCCGACGTCAACAGCACTGCCTGTTCGTGATAGACCCCGACGTACGCAGAGCCTTGGGTACCCACGACCTCCATACGAGCATCGAGGCGTGTCGTGGACCGATCAGGCAGGACCCAGGAATAATTAACGCTGGCGAAGGCACCGTCCTCAAACGTGATCAAGGCCGACGCCGCATCTGTCATTTGCTTGACCTTAAGAAGCTTACTTACCGCAACCGCAAAGACCTTCGAAGGCTGCGTTTGCATGAACCAGGCGATCAAATCCAGATCGTGCACTGCGACGTGCGTGGTGAGTGAGGTCCCCGCCTTATAACGTTTCGGCCCCTCTGTATGCGGGCTGTTTCGATGCGACACGATATACACGATCTCGCCAAGATCTCCCCGCTCTATCGCTTCTTTTACAGCTAGGTATCGGGGATCAAACCGCAGCAGGTACGCAACCATCGCTTTCACCGATGACCGGTCCAGTGCCGACACGATCTCCTCCGCTTCCTGCAGCTCCGTCGCCAATGGCTTCTCAAGCATGATGTGCTTGCCCGCATCGATCGCAGCCAGTACAGGCTCCTTGTGAGCTTCGTCCGGGGTGCAGATGCTTACCGCATCCAAATCCGCGCGAGCAAGCAACTCTTGATAGTCTTCGTATACATCCTCAACGCCAAGATTCCCCGCCACTTGACGACACGCGTCGATCCTCGGATCGGCAAGCCCGACGAGTTCCGCTTGTGGAAGACGCGCATACACCTCGGCGTGCTTCGCCCCCATCTGCCCTACACCGATGACGCCAACCTTTAACTGCCTCATCTAGTTCTCCTAACGCTTCAACGCTACCACGAAGCGATATCGATCCCCTCGGAACGTGGAGCGCACAAACTCGACAGGCTCCCCCTTTCGCAGGAACGTTAATCGTTCAAGCGCAAGCACCGGCGAATAGCGACTAACGTTGAGCATCTCCGCTTCGTACTCGTCGGCTGGCTTCGCCTCAATTGCCTGCTCGGCGTGACCGATCTCGAGCCCGTAGATCACCTCCAGGGTCCGGTAGAGAGAGCCATCTACTAGCTCCTGGTCCACCAAATCGGGGGCGAGCACGTGACGAACGAATGTCGCCTGGATCGCAGCAGGCTGATCTTCAATCAGTCTAATCCGATCCAGCCGCACAAACTTGTCTTCGTCGCCGATGCCCATCCGCTTCACGACATCACGATCGTTGACTACTGTACGGTTGAGGATGATCGAAGTGGTAGCCAGGTTGCGCAACTTCATGTCCTCTGTGAAGCTTGTCAGGCGTCCCAGTTGATGTTCCAGCCTTGGCCTAGCGACAAACGACCCGCGACCCTGCTCACGATACAGGTAGCCCTCCTCCACGAGCTCGCTGAGGGCTCGACGTATCGTCATTCGACTCACTTTGAAGGCATTCTCCAGATCTCTCTCAGGCGGAAATTGCTGCTGGGTTGAAAATGCTCCCGATGAGATCCACGACTGCATGACTTCTTTCACTTGATGATAAAGAGGAACACGACTCCGTCGATCAACGGCTGCAAGTCTTAAAACGTCACTAGGTGGTATATACATTAGACCATCTGTATGTTAGCATGGCTACTGCTAACCGTCAACCATGCGCTGACGTGCCCCCTCTGAAATCGGCCCAAGCGTAGCGCTAGTATTTCGTCGATCGGGGAAGAAGGAGAGAGATAGGAAGAGAAGCCTGCCTTCCAGAGGTGACGAGCGATGATCGAACTTCCTCCACACTGGGCCACTCGATGGTTCCGAAGCTGTCCCCTAGGAGGTACCAGACAACTCCTGATTCGAACTAACTTCTATTCCCCTCTTCTCTTCCGAAGTCGTGGTCTATGTTTTAAGACCGCGTTCGAACGTGACCGAGAAGGTCTTAGCTACGGTGAAGTCAGGCGTACAAGGTTTTTCGACTTTCTTCTGCCTGAAGACCGCCGGGCAGATTACGCAAGCAAGTTGCTCTCGATCTTCTCGCCACGACACAGGTCGTCCTGACACACGCCAGTAGCCCCGGACTACATATTTCTGTGCTGTTGAATTAAAATTTATAACACATTAACAAACATCGAACTTGCTTAACGTCCCTTCTGGAACGAGCCGTTTGAAAGGAATTTCGCAAACTTGACGTAGCTCTTAAGCCGTGCTATAAAGGGTTGCGCAGATTGTCGATTCGATGTTCATAATAATGAACAAACGAATCGCGGGAGTCAGAGAAGGGAGGTGAAGCGAGAGAACATATACCAGGAAGCTAGGAGGGAAAAAGGTTGGAGTTAGATTCTTAAAACAAAGATTCAAGGGGGTAGCGATGAAAAGATACGTATATGCGATGGCAATCGCCGTCCTGCTGGGTTGTCTTGTCGGCGCTTTCTCGATGGCTGAAGAACCCATATACATAGGGCTTCTGGCCCCCATCACCGGAACTCAGGCAGTGATGGGGGAGGACCTGCTAGCTGGCGCCCAGATGGCGGTGGAGGAGACAAACGCGGCAGGCGGAGTGTTGGGGAGACCTCTGGAACTCATTGTCGAGGACACCGAAACCCGACCAGCACCAGGGATGGATGCGGCGCGGAAACTAGTAGAGGTAGACAAGGTTACTATTCTAACCGGTGGCTTCTCAAGTGGTGTATCCTTGCCAATTACGGAGTATTGCCAAGAACAAGGGATTCTCTATCTCCTGGCCGTTCCCACGTCGCCACTATTCCGCGACGTTGGCCCATTCTGCATGAGCGTCACCGTAGTGGACACTTTTAAGGGCAAAGCAATAGCCGACTTTGCCGTTGAAGATTCGGGCAAGACGAAATACGCGTTGATATTCATGAACAACGCATTTGGGCAAGCGCTAAAAGAGGTGACGATTGATCGGCTTGAGGAGCTAGGGGCTGAAATCCTCACCGAGGTCAATTACGAGTTGGACAAAGTTGACTACAAGGCAGAACTGCAGCGACTATTCGCAAACAAACCGGAAGCAGTCATTGGCACCTGGTACGCAAAAGAGGGCCTTGTAACCGCTAAGCAAGCCTACGAAATGGGATTGCTCGATGTGGAAAAGGTGCCGTGGTACGTCCCCGAAGTGACAACAAGCTTTGCTGAAGCAATCCAATCAATACCCACCGCCCTTGAGGGGATAAAGGGACTTGACCCACTTGAGCCCAAGGAACTCTTTACGGAGAAGTTCGTCGCCAAGATGGGCCGGGAGCCGATCACGGCCTTTGCAGCTCAGAACTACGATGCCGTAAGGATGATCGCTATGGCGATAAACTTCGCTCAAACCACAGACCCTGCTGCTGTACGAGATACCCTGTTCGTCATCGATGACTGGTACCGAGGTGTGTCGTACGGAGGGGACAAGCGGTTCGATAAGGACGGGATGCAAGATCACGCAGACTTCCGGAAAGTGATCATCCAAAATGGGGAGCTGGTTGACTATTAATAGTTTCTAATAAGATTAACCATTTCCTGAATGACACTTGACGAAGCATGGAGTGTGTGGCAGATCCCACCAATCTTTTCATCGGTTGGTGGGATCTGCTTTGGTTGCTCCGCCGGTTGTCCTTTTCCTCTCCAGACTCCGGTTGACTCGTTTTCAGGAGCTAGAGAATATTGAGCCATGGATTTCCCCCAAATCATCGCCAACAGTCTAGTGAGAGCCGCCGAACTGAGCCTGTTAGCTATTGGGCTTACGATGGTTTACGATATCCTGAAATTTGCTAATTTTGCCCACGCTGATTATGCCATTTTAGGGGCCTTTCTGGCGTACACCTTCAACCAGACACTTGGGCTCAACTTATTCCTTTCGATCCTTCTTGCAGCACTTGCTACCGGCCTGATTGCTATCGCGATCGACAAAGCTGTTTTCAAAACCTTGCGCAGGCGAGAGGCGAAATCTGTTACGTTGATGATCACCTCGCTCGGCATTGCGATCGCTTTGAGAAATATCTTGCGACTCATATGGACCAGCAAGCCGAAAACCTATGCGATACCGCTACAAAAGCCGTTTGAGATACTTGGCGCAAGAATTACCCCCACCCAGATAGGCATCGTGGCAACGGGTCTTGTCTTCATGATCAGCCTTCATCTACTACTCCACCGAACAACGCTCGGCAAGGCACTACGAGCGATCTCTGACAATAGAGTATTGGCCAGCGCTTGTGCGATTGACTCCGAAAGGATGATCCAATGGATGTGGTTCATAGCCGCTGCTTTTGGAGTAATTGGGGGAACCATGATCGCGATGGAGCACCTCCTTTATCCCAGATTGGGGTTTGACATTCTGATCCCAATCTTTTGTGTTGCGATACTTGGAGGTATTGGCAATCCGTACGGAGCGATGTTGGGGGCGCTAATCCTGGCGCTGGCTGAAAATGTTATCCTGGCGCTTGACTTTGGGTATATCATAAGCTTGGGCGGATTGTTCAAAGTTGGTTCGCTTCAAATCAACACCGGTTACAAGGCAGCGATCAGCTTTGTAATCCTGATCATTGTCTTACTCTTCAGGCCAACAGGAATCTTGGGAAGGAGATAAGATGACGGTAGTTAATTTTCTCATCTATCTTCTAATCATGATCGGCATCTACGCGTTACTTGCTCTGAGCCTGAACTTTCAAGTTGGTTTTACGGGCCTGATCAATTTTGGCCAAGTTGCCTTCTTCGCTATCGGCGCCTACACATCGTGCCTTTTGGTTTGCAAAGCGGGAGTCCCTATCGTACTGGGCTTTCTGTGCGGGATGATCTTAAGCGGATTGTTCGGATACCTGATCAGTATCCCAACAAGATCTTTAAAGGCGGATTATTGGGCCATCGTAACCCTCGCTGGCGGAGAGGTCGTTAGGCTCATTGCCGTGAACGAAGGGTGGCTCACTGAGGGTTCCTTCGGAGTGATGCGCATCCCGCAGCCGTTAAAACACCTCCTTTCGAAGGGCACATATCCGCTTTTTTACCTTGTTCTAGTGGCTGCCTGCGTGGTGTTTATGTACGTTGTCCTGCGATTGCTAATCCACTCCCCCTTTGGAAGAAATCTCAAAGCAATTAGAGATTCAGAGGAACTCTGTTTGAGTTTAGGAAAAAACACCCGGAAACTAAAGATGGAAGCGATGATTGTGGCGGGAGCAATCGCCGGGTTGGCTGGAGCCCTTTTTGCCCATTACATCACCTACATTTCTCCGGAGAATTTCCAACCCATCGAAACGTTTCTCATGTGGGCGATGATCATCGTGGGTGGCAGAGGAAACCACGCGGGGGCCATCCTGGGGGCTGTCGTCATCCAGGTGTTCAACGTGTCTACCAGATTTATCGTGAGATATGTACCCCTCGGGCCCGACTTTGTTGCACCGTTGAGGATGGTTATTATTGGGCTTCTAATCGTAGCATTTCTGCTATTCAAGCCCGACGGTCTTGTCAAAGAGAAAAAGAAGATCTACGAGCTAAAGGACAATCAAGCTAGGGAGCACTGAACAAGCATGCTAGACATCAAAAATCTCCAAAAGAACTTCGGCAACCTTCGAGCACTAGATGGCGTGTCGCTAAGTGTCGGAAGTGAGTCTATCACTGGACTGATCGGGCCAAACGGGTCTGGCAAAACTACCTTATTCAATGTTGTCTCGGGGTTCTATCCAAAGGACGGAGGAGAGATCTTTTTCAAAGGTGAAAGGATAGATGGCCTAACGCCAGATGAGATAGCCAAAAGAGGACTGTGCCGAACGTTCCAAATCGCCATGGCTCCCGAAAAGCTTACCGTATTGGAGAACATGTTGCTCGCTGCAAACGGCCAGAGAGGGGAGAATCCGATCAGTGCCCTGTTCAAACGTCGCTTAGTCTCCAAGCAAGAAAAGGAAAACCTGGGTAGAGCAACGGAGCTCCTCACGAGGTTACAGCTTGCCCATTTGAGGAATGAATTTGCTGGCAATCTCTCTGGCGGACAGAAGAAACTCCTCTCACTGGGGAGAATGCTCATGCGAAATCCGGATCTGATATTGCTAGATGAACCTACGGCGGGAGTGAATCCAACGTTAGCCAATGATCTACTAGAAGCAATAAGGCGACTTCAAAAGGAGCTCCAAAAAGCGTTCTTGATCGTCGAGCATAACATGAAGGTCGTCGCCAACTTATGTGGAAAGGTGTTCGTGTTGAACTTCGGAAAGGTGCTTGCTGAAGGCACTCCAGAAGAGATTCAACAAAACGAGCAGGTTTTAAAAGCATATTTAGGCGGTACTTAAGATGGCTCTATTACAGGTGGATAGAGTGTTCTCCGGCTACGGAGGCATGGAAGTGTTGCACGGCGTTTCCGCGCACGTTGATGCGCCGGAGATTGTGACCATTATCGGTCCTAATGGTGCTGGCAAGTCAACGTTGCTCAAAACCATAATGGGTTATCTAACCCCGACAAAGGGCACGATCTTGTTCCAAGAGAAGGACGTGTCCAGGCTGGAGCCAAACAAGAAGGTAAAGCGCGGTATGGCCTATGTTCCACAGCTGGAAGGGATTTTTTCATCCCTCACCGTTAGAGAGAATCTTGAAATGGGTGGCTACTCCATTGATAGCAGAAATGTAAGACAAGGGATAGAGAAAGCCTTCGATATGTTTCCCGTGCTGAAAGAGAAAAGGTACAAAAGAGGCCGGACGCTCAGTGGCGGCCAGCGGCAGATGTTGGCCATGGGAAGAGCTCTAATGACCGAGCCCTGTCTCATATTGCTCGACGAGCCATCGGCTGGTCTTGCACCAAAAGCAGCGGATGCTGTATTTGAGCAGATTGGAATCATGCACGAAGCGCGTGGGTCAGCGATCATTATTGTAGAGCAGGATGCTGAACGATCCCTAAGCATATCTGATAGAGGGTATGTCTTGGCTATGGGACAGAATGAATTCGACGGTTCCGCCGATCAAATCCTGAACAACGACCAAATACGAAAAGCCTATCTGGGTGGATGATTCTACCGGTATCCTCCATGCAGAACAGTTGGCATCAACTGAAACGATACGCTATATACTCAGCCGCATCTTGATTTAGACCCCAGTTGCTTGAGGGATGAGGAGGGTCAGCAAGGCAAACGAGCAGAGAAAGGGGGAATGACTTTATGGGAAAGTTCGTAGGCGTTATCCCGCCGGTTGTAACTGCGTTCGATGCAAACGGGACGCTCAATCTTGAAAAGACAAAGGCGTTCATCCGCTACCTAATTAGCAAGGGCGTTCACGGCATCTTCGTCGCGGGAAGCACGGGGGAATACACGCTGCTCTCGCTGCAGGAACGAAAAGAGCTTTTTGCAGCCGGTGTTGAGGCGGTCAACGGAAAGGTGCCACTTCTGGCCGGCACAGGGCACAACTGCACCCGTATCGCCGTTGAGTTGTCCCAATCCGCAGAACAAGCGGGGGCCGATGCGGTCGTTGCCTCCCTCCCCCATTATCCCAAGCCCACTGAAGAGGGCTTGTACGAGCATTACAAACAGATCGCTAAAGCGGTGTCCATGCCTGTCTTTGTGTACAACTGGCCTGATGCTATGGGTTACAGCATCTCTCCCGAACTTGTCGCGCGGCTTGGAAACGAAGGCCTTATCGCCGGAATCAAGGATTCCCATTCAAATCTCGATCACGCCGCGGAGGTCTTCCGCCTAACCCGAGGGAAGATCACCGTGTTCGCAGGATGGGCGAGCAAGCTCCTACCGGCACTTGTCCTGGGCCTTCATGGCATCATCGCCACCGCCGCAAACGCGATCGCCGAAGAGGTGGTTGCAATCTATGATCTCTACCAAGCGGGGGATCTGGAGAAGGCGCGCCAGCTGCACTACAAGATCCAGCCGTTCATCAACGCCATGGAGCTGCACCCGGACGGCATCAAGCAAGCGGTCAGGCTGCTCGGGCACGATGTCGGGCCGTCGCGGATGCCCATCGAGGAGGTATCCCCAGAGGTCAAGGCAGCCTTGAGAGAGCGCCTGCGCGAATTGGGAAAACTTCGGTAATCGGTTCTGTAAGTCACGAAGCGCCCCGTTCGTCCCTTGAATACAGGTGACACCGGACACGGTGCACATCCGACTCCGGAGGAGTCATTCTGGGATCACTTTGGGAACAGATATCCATCTTGACCGGACAGCGTGGGTGAAAGCTGCAGCCAGGAGGAACATTCACGGGACTAGGCACTTCCCCGGTCGATGTCACTTTCTCCGGCTTAAGCGTTTCTTCTTCGTCTGTAACCACTGGGATAGAAGAAAGCAACATCTGGGTATAGGGGTGAAGAGGTTTTGCAAAGAACTCGGCTGTCGGGGCAATTTCGCAAATCTTCCCGAGGTACATGATAGCGACTTCTGAGGCCACATTTCGCATCAGACTCAGGTCGTGAGTAATGAACAGATACGGAAGACTAAATTCGTTGTGCAGAGCTAGCAACAGAGAGATGATCTTCCCTTGCACTGACACGTCCAACGCTGACGTCGGTTCATCCAAAATGAGAAAAGACGGCTCAGTTGCTAATGCACGTGCAATCGCTACTCTCTGTTTTTGTCCACCGCTCAACGCAGAAGGATACTTCTGCATGTAAACACTCGGCAGTCCAACTACAGAGAGCAATTCTCTTATTCTGCTTCTTCTCCTCTTTTCTCCGTCTATCTTATGTATTTTTAATGGAAGCTCGAGGGTCTGCTCAATCGTCCTCCTTGGGTTCAGCGAAGAGCCGGGATCCTGAAAAACGATTTGCATTTCCTTTTTGAATCCCTTCAGTTCTCTCCTGCTTATCCTAGTGATGTCTTTGCCCAAGAACGAGATCCTCCCAGCCGTGGGCCTGTATATTCGCACCAATGTATAGCCTAGCGTGGATTTTCCCGAACCGGACTCCCCTACAAGACCGAAGACATCTTCTCGATTGATAGAGAAAGTCACTCCGTCTACAGCTTTGATATATTCGCTTTTCCTCCGAAATACCCTTCGCGGAAGAGGGAAGTACTTCCTCACCTCTTCTAAGACAAGTATGGCCTCATCTGGGGTTTTCATTTCCGGTAAAGAAAACAAGCGACTTCGTGCTCCTCGTCTATCACAAAGGCTGGAGGCTTCTCTTCACAGATCGCCATCGCGTACTCACATCTTGGCCGGAACCTACACCCCTCGGGGGGATTGCTGTAGTCAGGGATCATACCCTCAATACCTGGCGATACGCCTTCGCCTGTTAGTTTGGGTACCGACTCAATCAACCCTTGAGTGTATGGATGCTTACGTTGGGAGAAGAGCTGCTTCGTACGAGCAACCTCCGCTAGCTGCCCCCCATACATCACGCAGGTCCTGTCTGTCAATTCTCTGACGACCCCTAGATTATGGGTTATGATGACAATCGTCAACTGTCTTTTGTTGACGAGTTCCTTCATTAGGCGCAGGATTTGGTCCTGAATCGTGACATCCAACGCTGTGCTCGGTTCGTCTGCAATGAGAAGTTCTGGCCCGGTAACTAGGGCCATTGCAATCAAGACCCGCTGCTGCATTCCCCCACTTAACTGAATCGAATAACTGTTCATATTCCGCTCAGGATCAGGTAACCCAACTTCTTTTAGCGTATTTAGGGCAAGACGCCTTCTCTCTTTCGCATCTTTGCCCTGCCCTCTTGAACTCGCGGAATGCTTGATAACATCCATAAGTTGAGTGCCAACCTTGAAAACAGGATTAAGGGACGCAGACGAATCTTGGGGGATAAGCGATATTCTACTCCTGATATCCTTAAGCTCTCGAGCGTTTGCAGTTAGGAGATCCTCCCCCAGGAAACGTATCTCTCCACTCGAGATTCTCCCAGGCGGCATGGGCAGTATTCCTAACGTGGCCTGCATCGTAATTGACTTTCCGCATCCAGTTTCTCCTACAATGCCTACTTTCTCGCCCTTTCGCACGACCAGGCTAAAGCCATCAAGGACCTTGAAGGTTCCCTCATACATTTCGAAGTCTATCCGTAGATCTCTTACTTCGAGGATGGGGCAGGGCATCCGCGGTTACACCTCTTCTGCGGTGAGCATATCCCGTAGTCCATCTCCAAGGAGATTGAAGGCCAACACGACGATCAGGATTGCAATGGCTGGGAAGACCGCTGTCCACCACTGGTCTGGCAAGTACTTCATTCCATCGGCGACCATCGTACCTAGCCCAGGCTTGGGGGGCTGAACACCGAGGCCCACAAAGCTCAGAGCGGCACCGAGCAAGATGACCCAACCTACGTCCAAGCTCATCTTGGTAAAGATCGGGGAAATGCAATTGGGAAGAATTTCACGCAGAAGGATGTGACCTTTTCCTGCTCCGATTACATCGGCGGCCTGCACAAAGAATTCATTCCGCAAGGACGACGTGACGCCGTAGACCAGCCGGCAGTACCAAGGCCACCACATCAACGAGACAGCAATCATAGAATTGAATAGATTTGGAGTCAATACTGAAGCGATAGCAAGTGCCAACACCAAAGGCGGAATGGAAAGGAAAATGTCGGTAATGCGCATGATTACCGTATCAATCCACTTTCCTTTCAAGTATCCGGCAATCAAACCCAGAACAACTCCCGGAGGTACAACAAGGGCCAAGACAATCACAGCCATCACCAATGAAAACCTATACCCAAACAATATTCGGCTCAAAACGTCCCTGCCAACTACGTCTGTTCCGAAAGGATGCTTCCAGCTGGGCGGTTGACTGGCCTCCGCGAAGTTCACAAATCTGCCGGCATGCTTGGGATACGGAGCAATGTAGGGAGCAAATACGGCGAGGAAGACAATCAGAAGTACCGCAGTCAAACCCACAATGGAAAGAGGATTCCGCGAGAATTTGTGCCACCCTTTTCCTACCCTTTCTCGGTTTCTTACAAGAAAGCCTCTGTATTCGCTCTCTTCCATGCTCAAGACATCCCACTCCTTCCCCGCAAGCGAATTCGCGGGTCGAGATAGGCAACGACAATGTCCACGATAATGTTGACCGTTATGAAGATGATGCCAATCACTAACACAACTGCAGTAATGGCATTGAGATCCTTTTGTATCATTGCCTGAATTCCGTATCGAGATAGCCCTGGCCAGTTGAAGACGCCTTCGACAAGAAACGCGTTACCGAGCAGCGCCGCGAAGTCCAGGGCCATGATTGAGACCGTTGGGATAAGCGATGGCTTGAGAAGATACTTGAGATTGATCACTCTATCAGGGATGCCCTGAACCTTCTCAATCGCAATATAGGGCTTCAACATATTATCGGTCATGCTCGACCTCGTAATGCGGATCTCTTGCGCCAAGGGCCCCAAAGCCAACGCCGTCGCAGGCATCAAGAGGTGCTTCAATGCATCAAGAAAAGCAACGAAGTTACCAGTAATGAGACTGTCGATCGTAATCATCCCAGTCATCACAGGAGGAGGTGTTATCGTGCTTTCAAGCCGTCCCAATGTGGGAAGGATCTTGAAGAGATATCCAAAGAGCAAGAGAAAGAATATCGCAAATACAAAGGCCGGTGTGGCTACCCCAACATAGGTTCCGACACGAAGGACGTTGTCAATCCACGTGTCACGATATCGGGCCGAGATCGCGCCAAGCAATACACCAAAAACGCCCATGATCAGACCAGAAAACAGGACGAGCTCCATCGTGGCCGGAAGGAATGTTTTCACATCGATGGCGACGTCGCGACGCGTGTACAGCGATTGGCCGAAGCTGCCATGAAAAGTGTCTACGAGCCAGTAGTAGTATTGAACATAGAGTGGTTCATCCAGATGCATCCATTCCCGCCACCTCTGTACGACATCCTCAGGAGCTCGCGGTCCCAGCGCCAATCGAGCAGGATCACCCGGCATCACTCGCGCAATCAAGAAGATAAGGATCGAGAGTCCTACCAAGATCACGAGCGAATGTCCTAATCGTCGAACAAGATAGGTTGAGAACGCCATGAGTTGCCCTTTGATCAGAGAGGGGCGGGAGCTTGTAGCCCTCTCCCGCCCCAGTAGAGCTCTTCCGGATTGCCCTCGATTTCCTTCAAATTGGTCCCGCTACGGTATTCGGTCGGGGAATACTTCGATGAAGCGACAATCGTTATTGTATCCCATGACAGGAATAGGATTTTCAAGCTGTGGCCAATTGACGTATGCTGCCTGATAGGCGTGTTTCTCGAACAGCTCAAACAGGAAAATTGTAGGAGCAAGTTCCACTGCGATTTCCTGAATGAGCCCATATTTCCTGTATCTTTCCCCTATATCCACTGTTGCCAACGCATCATTGATCAACTGGTCGAGTACGTGGCTTACAACCCACTCAGCTTGTTCCCACGTACCGGCGGTCTTCGAGTGATACTTGGATTCGATCATCGATCCCGCTTCAGGATAGTGTGGGGCAACGTTGATTGGCATAACATGGGGATTCTCGTCCGGGTCTGCAACGACTTCGACGATCTTCCCCCAGGGCATCTTGACCAGTTCGACATTGACGCCGATTTCGTTCGCATTCGCCTGGAACAAGAGTCCCACTTTTTCCAGGGCCGGGACGTCGACGTTGATGGCAAAAATGACTGTTGCTTCATCAAGTTGATCGTAGTACTTGGACTTCTGGAGTTCCTCTCTTGCCTTGTCGAGGTTTTGGTGGTACTGGAAAAGGCCTTCCTTATAGCCGCCAGTTACATGTGCGACAGGCCCGTGTGCCTGCGTTGTCTCCGGAAAGATGGTAGTGATGATCTGTTCGTAGTCCAACACCCAGGAGAGGGCTTTCCTGAAGTGAATGTCATCGGTCGGCGGTCTCTTGTTGTTAAGCATGAGGTAGTAGACGTTGCCATTCACCCACTGGGCGATGTCAACTCCCTCTATCCTGGCCATCGATTGGTAGGACTCTTCGGGCTGCCACGCATCCGTTATCTCAAGCTCCCTTCTGGTAATCATCGTCACGATTGTGACTGGGTCTGGAGAGCGCAAGAACTTTACCTCATCAGCCGCGTTTGGAGCAACCTCCCCCCAGTACTCGGGGAACCTCTCCATTAGCAGATATTCCTCAAACGGAAACTCCTTTACCATGTAGGCCCCTGATCCTGCGTCGTGGCTGAGGAGGTATTCCTTCCCGTAGTCTCCAAAATCACCATAGGGACCAGGTTTAATGTTGGCCATGACCACGTCCTCGTTCATCAGGTAGAACCTGATCAGCGAAGCGAGGAAAGGGCCATAGGGCTGCTTCAGGACTAGCTGAACAGTATACTTGTCAACCACCTTCGCGCTGTCAACCTTGCCTCGGTAGAGATAGGCGTATCCTTCACCAATCTCTAGAAGCCTGTCCATCGTGAATTTGACGTCTTCGGCTGTCAGCTCGCTGCCGTCATGAAACTTGATGCCTTTTCTTAACTTGAAGGTGTACGTGAGGTTGTCGGTGGATATTTCCCAACTCTCAGCTGCGTGTGGTACAACGTCGCCGTCAGGCGTAGGGTAGACCAATGAGTCATACAAGTTAATGACCGCTGAGGAGCTTGAGAAGTCCGATGCAACTGCCGGATCAATAAACGTTGTCCAAGAGAATCCGATTCGTAGAATAGACTTATCCTGTGCTAATCCGGTTGTGGTTAAACCGAACAGCAACCCGCTTATCACAACCACTAGGCACAAGAATCTTGCCTTTGTTCTCATTGTTTATCCCTCCCTCTTCGTCTCTACCTTGTTCGAGCTGTCTTCCCACTTTCCATATGAGTCAGGTCATCACCCCCTTCGCGGAGTAGGCGTTAAGGCTCAACTCAATTGACTCCTTGTCCCTACGATTATTGACTCAGCCTGCCTAGTATCTACTGGCCTTGCCAGATTGTCCGAGTCCCCTAGTCCCCAACCACCTCTTCGTGCTAGTAGTCTGCAAAAGCCCTTGTTTCCTTCTCAACCCTTGCCCAATTGCCGAGCCAGCTCGACAAGCTCTGGGTGCACCACTTTTCCTTCATCCAGCAGCTGTACTCCATCCAACCAAGCTGATGTATTCATGCAGATGCCATCGGTATGAGATGGCGCAGAAATGTACTCTCCCTTCTCAGAAAAAAGCGGGCCGACTGCCCCGATTCCCCATTCGGTTGCCCCCCACACTCGCTCGTCTTCCACGATGTCACCGGTCAGCTTCGCGCCAGGATGCCACGCCCAGCTCACGTGCGCTAATCGGCGCATCTGCGGATGGTTCCAGCTATCCATCCACTGCTCAAACTCCCTCGCCTCATTGCCTCCTTCCACTTTTACGATCTCGGCTTTTTCAACCGTCATCCGGATCGGTTC
>CAZOUO010000003.1:0-1021 GCA_964582975.1 uncultured Thermotogae bacterium
GTCAAGGACAGCCCGTAGACAGAGAAAGTCAAACCGCTTTTCTCTTGCCCATCGTGAAAGTGGGCCGGACTCCATGTCCACGGCAATCGGCGCCTTCGTCTGAAGGCGGTGTTTCTCCTCTTTGGTTTGAACGACCCGATCGGAGCTGCTGATTGACCCGCAGACGAAATCGAGCTTTGCGGCATTGAGGGCTTTCTTTGCTTTGGCGAGGAGTGCGGGATCGATCGGGATCATCTCACCGTGATGATGGATCGTCTCTGCGAGGACAAGCTTACCCGGATGTAGAGCAGGAACCAGCCCCCCGCAGAATCCGGTGGACAAAATCAGTGTTGGCACGCTGGGTAAGAGACACTCCAACGCACGTTCTAACGAACCTGTCGCAGCCTGCCCCATCGACGTGCGGACCACGCAAATGTTGGGAAGCTTGGGAATCCAAGCCGTCTCAATCCGAAAACAGGCGCTGACCACGATCATCCTCCCCGTTCCCCCCGTGCCAGCGCGAGCAAATCGCGCGGGCGCCAAAGCGCTTTCAGAATACTTGCCCCCTCGAATGAGGAATGCATCATGCAGTTTGTGCAGCGCCGATCTTGACCCGGTCCGTAACGCTCCCACAATGCCGGGTTAAACAACTCATTGACGTCATCGGTGTGCTCATCAGCAATGGTATAACAGGGCTTTCGCCACCCGAGAACCGTATAGGTGGGGGTCGTCCACGCGGCACAGTCGTACTCGCGCTCCCCGCGGAGGAAATCGAGATAAAGTGGATTGTTGTAGAATGGAAAGTTCCTGCTGCGATCGAGAACGCGACGGAAGACCCCGATCGACTCCTCTCGTTGTAGAAAGAGATCTTGGTCGGAGACGTCAACGTAAGCGTAGCCCGGCGAGACCATCAGGCCTTCTACTCCTATCTGTGTGAGTTGGGCAAAGAGGCGGTGCAAATCCTCTACATCCGAGCCGTGAAAAAGGGTGGTATTGGTGTTCACGCGAAACCCCCGTGCCAGTGCCTCCTGAATGGCGGCCA
>CAZOUO010000003.1:1031-10770 GCA_964582975.1 uncultured Thermotogae bacterium
CTTTCTCGAAGGTCCCTTTTCGCCCGGTGACGTGGTCGTGAGTCGCCCGCGTTCCGTCGAGGTGTACCACGAACGAGAGATACGGCGAGATGGGGAACCGATCGAGCGACTCCTGGAGCAACAGTCCGTTGGTGCATAGATACACGAAGCGTTTCTCGGAGAGGATTGCACAAACGATCTCCTCGATCTGGGGATGGAGCAGCGGTTCCCCACCAGAAATGGAGACGATCGGTGCTCCTGATGCGTGGACGGCGGAAAGCGACTCCTCGACAGACAAACGGCGGTCCATCACGTCCTTGTACTCAACGATTCGCCCACATCCAATGCACGTCAAGTTGCACGCCTCGAGCGGCTCGAGCATAGTGACAAAGGGGAAGTAGGCTCGTCCCTTTGCTTTTTGGAGCATTAAGTACCGCGCCATCTTTAGATCGAGCTTTGCCGGCCGCCTCATCGCTTTCTCCTTGCTAGATAGTCGATCAATTCCTCCATCTCATCCTTGCCTCTTTCGGAGAAGGGAACTTTGGCAAGCCATGCCCGCGCTTGGCCAAGATGGTCGACGACCATCTGCTCGCCAACCTGACGCGCCCCAACCTGTTCCATTACTCCGACTACCGTCTTCACATCTTCGTCACTGAGGGTTTCCTTGTCATAGATGTCTTGCAAGAGAGCGCGATCTGCCCCACTCACGCGCGACAAGACAATCGCTGCCGGGAGCGATTTCTTCTTGCATCGAATGTCGGAACCCTGCGGCTTTCCCGTGACCACTCCGTCTCCCCACACACCGAGCAGGTCATCGTGGATCTGGAAGGCTCGCCCCATCTCTCTTCCTAGCTCAACTAAGGCTTTTTCTAGCTTGGCCGAGGCCGAAGTGACCACTGCCCCAAGACGGAAGGCACAGCGGATCAACGCGCCGGTCTTCTTGTCGATCATCTCAAGGTAAGGACCTACTCCCACCGCGTCTGTCGCAACGTCAAGGTCGAGTCCTTGCCCCTCGATCATCTCGACGGTTGCGCCCAACAGCGCTTGCCCCGCGTCCTTGCTGACGATGAGTGCCTGGGAAACCGCGAGCGCCTGCATCAGATCGCCCGCGTTGATTGCCTGGTCAACGCCGTACCGGCTCCACACCGTGGGGCGTCCTCTTCGAGTGCGGTCGCCGTCCTGGATATCATCATGAATCAAGGAGAAGTTGTGGGCGAGTTCCAGTCCAAGCGCTGCTGGGAGTGCCCTGTTCACTTTGCCGCCCAACTGCTCAGCGGTGAACAGAACAAGGCTCGGCCGCAACAGCTTTCCCATGTGATTGCCCGCTCCGTCCCGCTCGTCCTCTACCCCCACATGGTAGCGCAGGATTGCGTACAGAAGGCCCTCACCCTGCAAGACATCCGTGAGCCCTGCTTTTATCTGATCGCGAAAACGAGCAAGAAGCCGCGGCAGCGTCATCCTTCTCTCCTCACGGGCTCAAGGTGCACCAGGCCCAACTCCTCTGCGGCTTTCACCAGCTCTGCTGCGTTGTGCACGCCGAGCTTCTTCATGAGGCGAGCACGATGGTTTCGCACTGTGTGCAGGCTGCGCGTCATAATCTGAGCTATTTCGCTGGTCTTCTTCCCTTCGGCAATTAACTGCAGGACCTCTCTTTCCCTGGGGGTGAGGCGTTCATTTACTGGCGTTGAGTCGTCCACAGTAGCCCTATCCGGGAAGTAGCGCTTTCCCGCGGCCACTGCCCCGATTGCTTCGAGCAAACGTTCTGGGGCCTGTTCCTTGAGCACGTATCCCCAGGCCCCAAGTTGATAGGCGTTGGCAATGTATTCTTTGTCGGTGTACATGGAGAGAATGATCACCCGTGTCTTCGGGGAAACCTTCGCAATTCGACGCGTGGCTTCAATTCCGTTCAAGAGCGGCATGGAGATATCGACCAGCGCCACATCCGGGTGGAGTTTTTGTACTTGCTTGATCAGGTCGCGACCATTCGCTGCCTCAGCCTCGACGTCAATAGTAGAGGAGGCAAGCAGGGTCCGAATTCCCTGACGAACCAGCGTATGATCATCTCCCAGAACCACCCGGATCGATCTCATCTTGAAAATCATTCTACAGGAGTTGGCGCATTTCAGAAATAGGGGAAATGTATCAATCTGCCGGACAAAGGCCGATCCGCTTCGCGTAGGCGACAAGTCCAGCCCGAGTGTGAATGTCCAGTTTCTCCATGAGTCGTTGGCAATGGTGGTCAACCGTTTTCGGGCGGATCGATAGGGTGGTCGCGATCTCTTCGTTTGTCCGTCCGATTGCGATCAAGGCAAGGATTTCCCTCTCGCGAGGGGAAAGCGTCTGTCCGATGGGAAGATGCTCACCACGAGACGCGGTTTGGATGGCTGTGACCAGGCCCTGCGCCGAAGCAGCCTTGGAGACAAGGCCGCAAGCACCGCGATCCATTGCAGCCTGAGTATATTCCGGCTCGTCATACATGGATAGAATCAGAATATGTGTGGTCGGAGAAGCTTCAGCGAGACGGGGGATCGCGGCGATCCCGTCAAGCCGCGGCATGGCAATGTCCACCAGAAACACATCTGGTGCGAGGCTCTTTGCCAAATCGATTGCGGCTAACCCGTCTTTCGCCGTTCCCACGACCTCTATCTCAGGATAGCCGTCGAGCAGCCTGGTGAGTCCCTCGCGGACAATCGCGTGATCATCCGCGATCGCTACACGGATTGGTTTCATCCGGAACCTCAACGGTGAGACACGTTCCACTACCGACGGAAGAGTGAATCGTCAGTTGGCCTCCGATTCCTTCTACCCGCTCTCGGATTCCCAGCAGGCCGAGTCCTTGTGAGCCCGTTGACCGCAACCCAATTCCGTCGTCCTTCACTGTTAGAATGACTTTTCCGGGTTTTCTGGACAATGAGACAGCCACCTGGGTCGCTTGGGCATGCTGTTGCACGTTTTTGATCGCTTCCTGGGACACGGTGAAGAGAAGGCTCTCCAATGGCTTTGGAAGCCGCTCTTCTTCTTCCACGGCCAACTGCACCTCAAGATCACTCGATGCCTTGACCATTTCCGCAAGTTGGTGCAACGAGGGACCAAGGCCGAGCTCCTCCAGAAGCGGCGGACGGAGGGAATAGGCTAAGGACCGGGTCTCTGCGATGGCCTGATCAACGATCTTCATGATTTCTTCCTCCTGCCCATCCGAGTGGTTCTTGCGCAGGGCACCGAGATGAAGTTTCACCGCAGCAAGCGATTGGCCGAGCTTATCGTGCAGCTCGTGGGCAATCCGTCGCCGTTCATCCTCTTGGGCGGAGAGGAGTTGTCTCGACAACCTAGCGAGTTCTGTCTCCCTCTCAGCGAGTTCGCGGTTCTTGCGAGTGTAAATCTCGGTGAAGGAGCGGACCGTGTAAGCGAGCACCGCATAGACGCCGACAGCGCCAGCAAGAATCGTCGTCAAAGTGTATGAGAGGCTGCGATAAGGATGCCCGAGCACGGCAAACAAAGACCGATGGGGGATCACTCCAGCGTATTCAAGCAGCACAAGGGCGGAATAAAGAAGGATGACCAGCGCGGTGATGAGGTAGCCTTGGAGTCTGGGAAGGAAGAAGTTGGCATAGATCACCGTGAAAAGGTAAAAGATGATACCGATCCACTCACTGCCTCCCATCCAGTGGATGAACAAGGTGATCAGGGCAATCTCAGCGATGAAGAATCCAGCGTGCACCCAGTGCAGTTGCTTCTCCCTGTGTTGCCGACGGACGAGCGTGGCGAATGGAAACGTAATCAGAAACCACACAAGAGGCATGTAGTAGAGAGGATTGAGGTAGGTGATCCCACTGGTAAACTTCACCACAAGGGCGACGGTGGCAAAGACGCCGTGGGTGATCCGGCGTGCGAGAATCGTCCGCAGGACGCTTTGTTTTAGCTCCCCAAACCGCCTTTCGTCAATCATTGTGCCGGTGATCTACCGAGGCTTTCCTCTATGTTAAGGTAGGGGGAAGGACGATCTTACCAAAGTTCTTTTCGTAACGTTGAATGTTTTCTCCAATCGCTTGGTAGAGGCGCTTCATGTGTCCCGGATTGAGGATGACTCGGGAAACAAGGAGGGCTTGGTCGCCCTTCGAGGCCTGAGTCTGTGGATCAACAAACAGAAAGTCGAGGACGAATTCCTCCTTGCGATGAGAGATTAAGGCGAGGTTGGAGTAGATCCCTCGCCGGGTGTCGTTGTCCGCAGTGATCCGCATCTGCCGTTCCGCCATCTCTTGTTCACCTCCGCTCGTACAAGAGATGGTAACGACACGGTTTTAAGCCGACAACTCAAGGCCGCAAGTATCGCTTAAAGAAACACTCTATCGCTTCGCGATGATAACCAGGAAGAAGAATGTGATGATTTCCCAACGGAGCGGTGAGAAGTTGGTCGATCGGCTCGGTAACGGAGAGGGTTGCCTGGGTACGGCACAGATCGTCCCGCTCGCAAGCCTCTTCGATCGTCCCTTGGCGGATAAACAGCTGATCAAGGCGGTCACCCCCGAGGCGAAAGAGGGTGCAAGGTCCTTCTGAAAGGGCGACAGAAATTCCCACCCCGAGCCCCGACTCAAAATGGCTCCGAAACGCATATCGTGTTCCCAGGGACAGGGGGCAGGAACAATGGGCGAGGATAATCCTGTTCGTGGCGGTATCCACCGAGGCGACATTCCCCATAAACGCTGCTTTCCCCGAAAGGAGAAACGCGACATAAAGCGAGAACAACGCCTGTAAGTCGCCTTCGCAACCAGCTGGAATTCTCTCGTCGTTTAAGCGAGACAGAGCGTAACAGCCGGTATTTTGCAACTGTGATATCAAGTCGAAGCAGCGCACCGTAACTGCGGCAAGCCGATGTTCCTCCACCAGGGCAAGCAGTGCGACATAGACAGCAACCGCTTGGTGCAGCTCTTCTTTGCTCGGCTTTGCTTCTCCCTGGAGTGCTTTGGCGGCGCGCGCGATCTCCTTTTTCGAAGGAGTCACCGATTGGATTCGCCCCATTAACTCATCCATCTTGATCTGGACAAGCTCAATTCCCAGACGTCCTTTAAGAAATGCGCGATCGAGGTCGCTTGCGACCAGCCAGTCAGAAGGTGCACCGATCAACCCCACCCGGCTAAAGCGGAATCCCTTCCATGCAGAGATAACCCGTAATTCAAGCACAAGCCTGTGAGCAATTTCCTCTGGGGACCCAAACAGAATTTGTCCTTCTCCGCCCTCCTGTCGGATGCGGGCGAGGATTTCCAAGCAAGCGGGCAGTGAGTTGTGCCCAGGGTGTGCAATCAGAAGCATCGGAGAAGGAAGCTGGGACACTAGCTTCAACACCTCTCGCTCCACGCCTCCGGTCAATACGAGAACAGCAGCAAGTTCGTCTCCAGATGGAAACTCCACTTCTTGTAAGTCAACGTCACAGGCAGCGCCGATCTTTCGCAGCAGCCGTTCTTTGAGACGCGCTATTTCCCTCTGCCCATGTAGGCTCGAGGCACGCGTGATCACCTCGATCTTGTCCATACCCCAATCCTAGTGAAGGAGCGAACTTTCTCAGGAAGGAAGGGCAGACCTTGCGGCTGGACACGTGTCACCCAGGAAAGTCTTGTTTGAAACGCAAATACTACCCTGGCCTTCTCAGAAAGGCATGTGTAAGTGGGGCAATCATGAGCATCGGTCTGAGCGATTGCTCCTCCTTGCCCACGAAAGGGAGCTTTGATACGCTAAAGCAGGGAAGGAAGGATGACAGGAACGAACGGCTCGTGGCTGCATTATCAGCTTCTAGGGAATGAGGCCTGGCGTTTTGGGGCAACATTCTTGCTCCTTCTTGGAGCGGTTGTGTTTTACTTTTTCTCTCGTTTCCTCATCGCGCGCTTCACGTCTCCAGAAGCAAACCAACCCGGACGTCGAATGCTTTTCACCGTTCTTATTCGCTTTCTTCGGGGACTTCTCCCGGTCGTGGTGATATGGGTTTCGCTGCGGGTTTTCCTACTTGCGCCCAGCGTGCAATCCGTCATCAACGGGCTGTTCATGGTCGCCGTATTGGTCATCGTCTTGTACTTCATTACAAAACTTGTCGATGTAATGATCGTGGTGCTCAAGGCTCGTGCCGCTCGTACAGACTCGACGTTGGACGATCAGCTCGTGCCGCTGGTGGGAAAGGTCCTCAAGGGGTGC
Organism: uncultured Thermotogae bacterium; assembly: GCA_964582975.1. Classification (GTDB taxonomy): domain Bacteria; phylum Bipolaricaulota; class Bipolaricaulia; order UBA7950; family UBA9294; genus CAZDDA01. Next base: position 7,191 of record CAZOUO010000003.1, read on the forward strand.
GTCTGGATCATCGGAGGGCTTCTCTTTCTTCAAAACGTTCTTCACTACAACATTTCAAGCCTCTTGGCCGGATTGGGCATCGGCGGGTTGGCGGTTGCCTTCGCTGCGCAGGACACCCTCGCAAACTTCTTCGGAGCGATCATGATCTTTGTTGATAGGCCATTCAAGGTCGGAGACGCCGTCAGCATGGAGGGATTTGAGGGGGCGATCGAGTCGATCGGCCTGCGCTCGACCCGCTTGCGCACGTGGGATGGGACGTTGGTGACCATCCCCAACCGCACGGTCGCTGCCACTAACATCGACAACCTCGCGGCAAGGCCCATGCGGCGGACGAATTTCACCATCGGTCTCGTGTACGACACGTCCACAGCCAAAATGGAAGAGGCATTAGCCATTGTTCGAGACGTCTTGGCGAACCATCCGGAGACGGGCCAGTACAGGGCGTACTTCAATCGATTCGGCGATTTCTCCCTCAATATCCTTGTGCAGCACTGGTGCAAGTCGATGGATTATGATATCTACCTGCACGCGCTGGAAGAGATCAACATGCAGATCAAGCGCCGGTTTGAGGAAGCGGACATCGAATTTGCCTTCCCCACTCAGACCCTTTATCTCAAGCCCGAACAGATGTCACAGGACCCAAAGCCCAACCAGCGAGGTAATGAGGGTGGCAATGGCTAAAGGAGGCGCCATTTTTTTCATGAAAACCGGCATTGGGGTGCAGAAATACTCGAGCGACACAGAGATGCAGGGGTGAATCGGGGTGACGATGTAGCCGAGGAAGACGGCGAAGTAGGTGATGGCGAATGCGGCAGGCGACATTGTCCCATGTATCGAAAGAAAGATGGGAATAATGATCGAGGTGGGCGTCTGGATGCGACCGGTGATTAATCCGAGGGCAAAGCCGATCACGACACAAAGGACGATTGGTGGAGGCGAAAGCGAAGCGATGCTCTCCGGGGTTCCAGAGGCTCTGAAGACGTTGAGAAACGTAAACATCGCGAGGATGATCAAAGAGAACTTCCACGGCCGCATCTTAAGCAGAATCTCATTGAAAGCAGGAGGCCGGAGTCGCCCTATTGCAGCGGCTGCAAGCAGGCTTACCCCTACCCCAATCGCGGTACCGATCTCCGGATAGGGTAAGGAAGCGGTGCTCTTCAAAAGCAGATCAAGGATCGGCGCGACGAGGATGATCGCAAGAGGGGCAAGCAGCCCACGCCAGGAGAACTGTCCTGAATAACCGACCCTTCCTCTGGTTCGGCTGAGCAGGAAGGCATATCCAAGTAAAAGTGTGAGAAGAAAGGCAGGGATCTGGAAAGGGATCACCCGGTAGACATCGAGCTCGGCAATCTTGGCCGAGGCGATCAGCGCTGGGCCAAGTGGATAGACGAGCAGCAAGGCGTGACGAAACCACACGTTCGCTGCTGCCTTGACGTCTGCGGGTGCGTCGGCGGCCCCACGTTCAACGAGCGGGGCAGAGAGAAGGGCCCCTCCGGGCATGGGGAGCATCCCCAAAAGCGCCGGACCGAGTGCCAGAAATGGCTTGATCCCGATCCGCATGTTCGCCACCAAATGTCCCATCTCGCCCGTGACCTCGAGCGTGCCTCCGATCAAGGGGATGAGGCCAACTACCAGTGCAAGGAGGAGGACCGAAGGATCACCGAGTGTCGACACCAGTGCATTCCCCATCTCAGGCAAGGATAAGGTGAAGGCGGCCAGTACCACGGCTGCAACAGCCATACCTAGTGCGAGGCTGCGTCGGGAAAGATAGAGTAGCAAAAGAACAGCGAGCGAGAATCCTATCCAGACAAGCATGGCTCTCCATTCGTTACGGCAATCGTTCGGCAAGGATACCCGATCCACGGGGGGCTGCCAACACCACCGGTGGGTGGTCTCTGCATTTCCCCTGTCACACAATAACTCAAGAGAGGGAGGCACAAACGATGAATGATCTAGAGTGTGCGATTCGCGCGGCGTTGGTCGAAGAGAAGCTCTCGTGCGCGCAGGCGTTTGTCGCTGCTGCCAAGCAGGGAGTCGAACCGATTCAGGTTGGGCAAGAAGCATCAAGGCTTGGGATTCGGATCAATCGATGTCAGCTTGGCCTGTTCGGCTACGATGAGCAAGGCGAAAAGCGCATCGTGAAACTGGAAGCATCCATTTCCGAAAGCTTGAAAGAGGCGATCCAGGCACGATTGGTCGAAGGCAGATTGCCGTGCCATGAGGCATGGGTGATTGCGGAAAAGCATGGGCTTTCCAAACTGGAGGTCGCCAACGCGGTAGAGGGGCTCAAGCTTCGCATTTCGGCCTGTCAGCTGGGCTGCTTTACCTAGAGAGAAACAGGATTCAAAGGGGCTTCTTCTGCGAGGACCGCGAGAACGTTGTCCACCGCAATTCGGGTCATCGCGCGGCGGGTCTCCTCGGTGGCGCTGCCCAGGTGGGGGAGGAGCACGACGCGCTCCCGAAGTGCTAGAAGTTCTGGATGGACCCTCGGTTCATGCTCGTAGACATCGAGTCCTGCTCCAGTGATCTCGCCTCGTTGAAGGGCCCAGACCAGGGCCGCTTCATCGACGATCGGCCCCCGAGCGGCGTTCACCAAGATCGCGGTCTTTTTCATGCGGCGGAATGCCTCCCGGTTGAATAAATGGTGGGTGTTTGGAGTGAGCGGCGTGTGGATGGACACAAAATCGCTTCGTTCAAGGAGTGTCTCGAAGGGGACAAACGTTGCCTGAAGCTCTGTCTCCGCAGCATCGCGCCGCTGGTGATCGTAGTAGAGGATCTCCATGGCAAACCCAAGCCGTCCGCGTCGGGCGACCGCAGTGCCGATTCGGCCCATTCCCACGATGCCGAGCGTCTTTTCGTAGACATCCAACCCCAGATGCGGTTGGATAAGCTCCCAACCCTGGTAAGCACCGCAGCGGAGATAGGTATCCGCTTCTGGAATGCGACGTGCTGCTGCGAGGAGCAGAGCAAAGGTGAGGTCGGCCGTCGTCTCGGTGAGTACTTCTGGGGTGTTGGTCACGACGATCCCGCCGGCCTGGGCTGCTTTGACGTCGATGTTCTCGTAGCCCACGGCGATGTTGGCGATGATGCGGAGCGTTGATCCAGCCGCGATGATTTCCGCATCGATGTTGTCGGTTAGAAGGCAAACGAGCGCCTTGATCTCAGCGAGCTTTCTAAGTAGCTCGTCTCGCGAGATCGGTACAGAAGCCTCTCGCATCTCGACCCCGTGGCCCTCGGCGCGTAGCCGCGCGATCGCTTCTGGAAAGACACGTTGTGTGATGAAAACTCTAGCCACGGGGTATCTGCTCCTTTTGATGCGGTATAGCCTGGCCGGCCAGTTTGTCGCAGCGCTCGTTCTCCGGGTGTCCAGCGTGTCCCTCAAGCCAGTGGAATGTGACACGGTGTCGGCCAACTAGTCGGTCGAGCTCTCGCCAAAGGGCCTCATTCTTCACCGGCAGAAGGCGCTTTCCGCTTTTTCGCCTCCAGCCGTTCTTCTTCCAGGTGGAAAGCCATTCGGTCATTCCCCGTTTCAGATACACAGAGTCGGTAAACAGATCAACAATCGCCGGTTCTTTGAGCG
>CAZOUO010000003.1:10780-29903 GCA_964582975.1 uncultured Thermotogae bacterium
AGCGCCTCAATTGCCGCGACAAGCTCCATGCGGTTGTTGGTCGTCTTGCGGTCGCCACCCGAGATTTCCTTGCGATGCGTGCCACTGATAAGAATCGCTCCCCAGCCGCCCGGGCCGGGGTTTCCGCTGCACGCGCCGTCGGTGTAGATCGTCACGCTCTTCATAGTGAGTTAAGGTATAGCTGATTGATCTTTGCTTGTCGAGGGTCACAAGATGACGCTTTGGTCGATTGCAGATAGACTGGCAAAAGGAGGATGAAGGTGGCGAAACGAGGAAGCGTGGTCATCGAAGGGATCGGGCAAGTGACGTTGCGCCTGTGTCCAACCGAGAAGGAGCTTGTCCAAGCCGAGCGGGCCAAGCGGGCGCGCGGGTTCTTCCTGACGCTGGTAGAGGCCCTGCTTATCGAGCCACCGTATGGTCGGGAACAGTGGGTACGTCTTCCTGAGGAAGCACTTCGCGAGATTGCATTGCTCATCGCGGAGGAAAATGATCTGCTGCCCCTGTTTAGACCGAAAAAAGAGAAGCCGTTCTACAACGCCTTCCGAAACGCCTGGCGGATGAAGCGGGCCCGTCACAACGAGGCCGTCTTTCAGCGGGCGATCGCTGCGTGGAAGGCTCACATGGAGAAGGGGCTTTCCGCCGCAGCTAAAGCGTACAGGGAAGCGGTCGGTAAGGAATACGAGACAGTCGTCGGACGGCTTGCGCAAGCCGGGTTTATGCTTTCCCCCATCGTCTTGGCAAAGGTAGCTGACCAAATACCCCGCTTGGATACGGACGAGATTGAAACCATCCTAGAGATGTTTTGGACGGATGAGGCGTTGGCAAAGCTCGTTGAGGGGTGGTTTGACCTTGACCCGTTCCGCCGACGTGAGGGGATCATTCGCTCGGCATTTGCAGCTTTCGGTCGTGGAGAGTATCCCCTCGCTATATATGGGTTACTTCCGCAGCCAGAGGGGGCGCTGTGGGACTTTCTCGTTCAACACAACCCAATTGAGGAGCAACTCGAAGAGCTGATCGGAACGCAGAATCGTACTTTTGTCACTGTGGAAGCGTTGATTCGTGAGGTGTTCCACCATCTCCTGGGTGAGGAGGAAATTCCCTTCTATCGGTTCTTCAAGTTTGTTGAGTTCGCTGATGATGGTTCTCTCAATCGCCACGCGGTGGAGCACGGGGTCTCGATCCGCTTTGGTACAAGACAGAATGCTCTCCGGCTTCTTCTGCTCATTGATTTCACGCACTTTGTCCTTAGCAAACTTTTTGATCATCAAAGCGCCTAGAATCTCTGAGAGATATATTTGAGGGAGAGGTAACGAGGGCAACGCGCGTACTTGACAATGGTTCGGGCCTGTGCTAATCTTTTGAGGTTGTTGGTAGTCGTGCAGTCGTTTTAGTTTGGAGTACAGCTTGTTTGTGATTTCCGCTAAGAACGTTCTGCCTCGATGAAACATCCAGCAAGAAGGAGGAGTACGATCATGGCAGAGCGTGAGACCGGTACTGTTAAGTGGTTTAACGACTCTAAAGGCTTTGGCTTCATCGCGCGCGAGGAAGGTGACGATGTCTTCGTGCACTTCAGCGGCATTCGCGGTGAGGGATTTCGTTCGTTAGACGAAGGCCAGAAAGTGGAATTCACGGTCGTCGAAGGCCAGAAAGGCCCCCAGGCCCAAGACGTGGTCGTTATCTAACACAAGGAGTTTAAGCAACAACAGCTTTGGTGCGGCGCACTCGCAAAGTGCGCCGCGCTTTCTTTTGCGAGGCCAAGCAAAAAGAGGATTGGAGATCAACTAACAGGCCATAGAATAAGGGGACCGAGACCGGGGGGAACTTTGGGACACCATGTCATTATTGGAAGAAATCCTCAGCCACTGATTCCTCGGGAAAGCTGATGTGATCAAGGTATGTCTCCCGGAACGAGGAGTGTCCCGAGAGCTCAAGGTACTCTATCTTTGCGGCCACTTGCCGCGACTTCTCCAGCAGCTGTTGGTTCAGCAGAGCGATTTTTGCCCCTTGTCCTGCGCTGTTCCCAATCGTGACGATGCGGTCCAGAGCGATACGCGGGAGGAGACCGGTTCTGACAAGGTGCTCTCGTCTGAGATGGGCTCCGAACGCACCTCCAACAAGGACCTTGTCGAGACTATCTGCGGAGAGATGAGCGTGCCGAAGAAGAGTTTCTATTCCTGTCCGCATTGCAGCCTTGGCCAGCTGGAACTCACGGATATCTTGTTGGTTCAGGTAGACTGGTGCCTGATCTTCCGTCAGACGTAAGCGAGCCTCTTTCTTATCACCCTCGATGCGTGCGGATAGCGGAGACTTTGTCTTCCGAAGTCGGCCCGTCGTGTCAATCAATCCGATTCGCTGTAGCTCGGCCACCGCGTCGAGGAGCCCGGAGCCACAAATCCCGGTGGCGGCGCCACCGCCGATTATCACACAATTGACCTCATGATCTCGTATGGTGACAGACTCGATAGCACCTGGCAGCGCGCTCATCCCCTGTTTGATCGATGTCCCCTCAAATGCCGGGCCCGCTGCGGTCGAGCACGCGATCATGTGTCCCTCGGACGCAATGACTATCTCACCATTGGTCCCGACGTCCAGGAACAGCTCGTTCGATTCGTGCTCCCCAAGCCCTGTATAAACAATCCCGGCAACGATGTCTGCCCCAACGTAGGCCGACACGGCAGGGAGTGTCTCAACAACGCCTTGTGGGTGGATTCTAAGGCCGATAGCTTGAGCGTCAAGACGAAGCGCATCGGTGAACACGGGGACATACGGACTAACGTCGATCCCAGTGGGATCAACTCCGAGCAACAGGTGTAGCATTGTAGGATTCCCAACGATCATGGCCTTATAAATGGACTGAGGAGAAATCTTAGCGGCACTCGCTAGCTCAGAAATGAGTCGATTTATTTCGGCAGTGACTACATGTTGCAGCTCGTGAAGCCCAGCGACTCCTTTTCTTCTGACGTGGGCAATCCGCGAGATTACATCTGCGCCGAAAGAACGTTGGGGATTTCCACTGGCTGCGACGCTGACTTGCTTGTCAGAGGTGAGATCGAAGAGGTAGATTGCCAACGTCGTTGTCCCAACATCGATTGCGGTCCCGTAAGCGCCATGGAACGAAGCTTCCGCAAGCACATCGAGCACTTTGCCGCAGGCTTCAATGACTGTCACGGCGGACGGGCGAAGGGTGATAGCGTTGGCGAGACGTCGAAGGCTGGTGATCGGGAGGTGGATATCCTCGTCCAGGGTATCCCGGAGTCTCGTTGCGTGAGCACGCTGGTCCTCCACCACGGGCGCGGAGACCGACACGGTCTTAATATGGATGCCGGTATCAGTCCTGCCCTGACCGAGGGGTGTGTCTTCGCGTGCCTTGGCGTTGAGAGGGCCGTTCTCTACGGGAATGTAGATTGCCGTCGGCTTTTCTGCTCGGTGGATGCATGAAAGTCGCCATCCGCTCTCAATCTCATGTGGTGTTAGGAGTTGGCAATCAGGCTCCGAAGGCGGAGGGGCTTCGCTGATGAATTGAACTTTGCATTTTCCACACGTGCCAACCCCTCCACAATCGCTCGCGATCCAGAGGTCTGACCGTTGAAGGAGTGACAGAATGTCTTCGCCGACGGCAGCACAGAGAACTCGGCCTTCTGGGTAGATGGTGACCTCAACGTAGTCGGACCCTTTGCTCTTGTTATCCACGTTCATGAAGTAAAACTCCATTCTCTCCAAGGCTTATCGGAGCACAGTGCTGATTACACAGGCCTTCTCTTCTCGATGAGATCACCGCGGATAAAGCTCTAGGCTCTCTGCTTCGCACGTTGATGTTGGATGTAGTTCATGCAGAACTCGTCCGCTCCGGTCAAGGCCAAAGCTGCACAAAGGGTGCCGGTGATTTCGGCTTCCGTCGGATCGGGGATTGCCCCGTCCAGGCCAGCTTCGATCAGTATAGCCAGGAATGTCCGGTTTAGGCAACGACGATTCGGGAGGCCAAAAGAGACGTTGCTGACTGCAGCAAGCGTCTTGACGGAAAGCTCGCCCTTGGCTCGACGGACCGCCTCGAGGAGCTGCCGTCCCTGCTCCGGCGAGCTCGCGACCGACATGCAGATCAGATCGATATGGGGACGATCGAGAGCGACGCCACCCTTGTTACACTTCTCGACAAGGGCCGTCGTCTCAGCGAGCCTGTCGTCCGCGGTCTTGGGCATCCCACGAGCCCCCATGGCCAAACCGATGACACTGCAGTCGCGGCCCGCAGCAGTGCCGATCAGGGCCTCCTTCGCGGGCTCATTGCTGATCGAGTTGATGAACGGAGACGCGGAGCACCGGCCGAGCGCCTTCTCCATCACACCGGGGTCCGAGGTGTCGATGGCCAGTCGCACATCGCTTCCGAGCTCGTCCTCCACAACGTCGATGAGCCAGAGGAGGTCAGCCAGCTCCCGCTCCATCGACTGCCCGTCCCGCTTTCGTGCCGAGTTGATCAGTTCGCCTGCGGTCAAAAACATACTCAGCCTCCTACGGCGGATCGTCCGCCCACCCAGGCGCCGAACCGAGACAGGGACTCTCTTCGTCTTCTTTTCCGCCTCTTGCTTCGTCTACTCATAGTATCCCTTGTGGTTGATGTAGTTGGCCCACATGTCCATCCGAGGACGGAGGAGCATGGTGACCGCTCGCGGTTCCCACACACCGTCTGTCGTGAGACCTTGATAGAGCGGGTACTCCTTCAGTGTCCGATACACGGCGAGAACCTTTTCCTCACGGGCCTTCATCAACGCCGTCATGTCTTCACGGGCCTGCAGCCCCTTCTCGATCTTCCTGACCAGACGCGCGTAGTCGTCGACCATGGATAGAACGAGAAGCCCGTCGCGTATCCGCACAAGATCCTGGTAGGAGTTGTCCTTGCACGCTGCGGCGAACGCTTCACGTGCCGCGAGGAGATCTTCTCGATCGCGCTTGTACCAGTACCGCTCGATCCTTTCGATCGCCCCGACAATGCTACCTTTCTCTTGAGCGTTTGATGTCAGATATGCCGCGGCTTCACCCACCAGTTCCTCCCGCGTGATGTTTGGGTTCCATGCCATCCGCATGAAAAAGAAGTCCGACAGGAACCGGCCTGGAGGTGCGAGTCGATAAGAGGACACCCCGCTTACAGGGAGTCGTTTCGTGTACTCGAACTCGTCGAGCGTCTGGTCCAGGTAGGGTTTCGGGAAGAGGCTCGCCCTGTCCAACATCCCGAACTCTTTGTCCATGTAGAAGAAGAAGTTCCTGGCCTCAAAGCCGTTCTCTGGAGCCACTTCGAGGATCTCGATCGAATCCGGGTGGGTCAGTCTCGGCCCGAACTCTTGGTCCTTCGTTAGCTGGTTCTTGCTTAGATCAAAGAACACGACATCGGGCGGCACGTCGCGAAGGAGCTGTCCCTGGATCTCATCGAGGTTCTCGATCTCGGTCGTGGGAGGATAAATCCCCTTGAGTGCCATGAAGAATCCCGACAGCCAGTTCCAGAAGACGACCTCCCCCTCGGGGTTGTTCGCTCTCAACGCTCCGCCAATCTCCTTGACAGCGTCGAGCCACACAGCTGCCGTGTCCGGTCGACACTGATCGCAGAGGCACCATCCCAGAGGCTCTGTCACCATAATCTCGATGCCGTCCAGGACCTCGAGGTAGTCGATCATATAGGTATGATATTTCATGATGATGTCTTTTGCTTTTGACCAACACAAGGCCATGCCGAAATATCCCGGGACGGCGTCGGTCCGCAATTCGGGGTGTCGCCAGAACACCTCCGCGGGCACTTGGTTGTAGGCTGTCATCACGTTGACCTTCATGCCCTGTTCGTGCGCATACGTGATGGCCTGCTTTTGGGCGTCCAACCGCCATTTGTTCTTGTAGCTGTCAGGCAAATCAGGGTGGTACGGGAAGAGCCCCAGGATCGCCAACCGATTGATGTTGAACTGCCGCACAAAATCGATGTACTCCTTCCATTCGGGGAAGGCCCACGTGTCTGGCGTCATCTTGGACATGCCCATGACGTACGAAGCAATGCCTATTCGACGATTGACCCAGCGTGGTGTCTCGGTTACGTCCCACTGCTCCGCAAACGGCTTTCTGATCTGCCGTGTCCGAACTGCCATTAGCAACCCGTAGATGCCGTTTGCCGCGGCCGCGTCCGTGTTGGCCAAGATCTCGATCAACCTAGCGGACGTGGACCGAATCGCATATCCCTCCTCACCCAGCCCCAGAATGGAGTTTGGTGAAACGGCCACAACTACTTCAGCTTCTGTAGGCACATCCTGCCATGAGCTCATGGTTTGCTTGAGTCGCGACGCCGCATGGATCACCTGGGCGTGCAGCCCTTCCCTCGCATTCGTGGTCACCCGCGCCGGCGACACATTGACACTCCTGCGATCACTCATTAGGTACCTCCCGGCGTTGCTTCATGAGGAATGAAGGAAAGACGAAGTCACTACAAGAGAACCTGGGCACAGGCAATGTACTGCACAGTCTACAGGAGGACGTGGGGTGGGTCAAGGACGTCGTCCAAGCCTTGCCTTAGATGTTGAACAGCGGCGGCACGGCCGTGTTCCTCGGCCTCCGCAAGACGAGCACACAAGTGATGGAAGGGTCAGATAAGACATCGCCTTCCACGCTGGCACGTGAGCGACAAGGCGGCTTGGATCGACTCCTAAAACGAACCGGCTGGCCGGCAGGCACAACTGGACCTGCCGATCGCGATTAATTGTTTCTTGACGTTGCTGGTGTATACTCTGCTGTGCCAGTTACAGCCTCTGCGACATTTCTCCATGCCACTCCTCTCTGAGAAGATCAGTAAACAGGCAATCTGCAGCTACGGAGACACGACAGACTAGCGAGGCGATGCTCCGCCTCCCGTGGCAGTACATGAAAGGAGTGATCGTAACGATGCATAAACCGGACCCCGATTTCGATCGACTGCGCCAAACTCTCCTTTGTGAGGAGCCGGATCGCGTGCCGACCGCGGAATTGTACATCGACAGACCGGCCAAGGAAGGATTCCTCGGAGAATCGGTCGATACCCTAGAGAAGAGCGTTCGTTTTTATTACGCTGCTGGCTACGACTTCTACGGCCTGCGATTCAGCTACGTTGATGACTTCCACGTCGGCGACTTTAGCAAGTCAGGCCGGGGCGATGCGACGTACACGAGAAGCGCGTACGGAGAGGAAGGTACCCGGGAGCGGCACTGGGTGAGAGGGAAGGATCATTACATAAGCAACATGGAAGACTTCGAATCCTTCGATTGGCCCGCGCCGGAGACAGACAAAGCGGCCGGAGAAGCCGACATCGACGACATGCCGGCGGAGCAAGCGCTCGATATCGTGCGAGCACACCTTCCCGCAGGGATGAAGGTCATCGCGTGGTCTTCGGGGATTTTCGAGTACGTCAGCTGGTTGATGGGGTTTGAGACGTTCTGCGAATCCTTGTACTGCGACCCCGAGTTGATCGAGAGGATGTTCGATCGGGTCGGAAGCCTGTTTGCAAGCCTTTTTGAGTACATGGCCTCCATTGACATCGTTGGGGCACTGTGGTACGCGGACGATGTCGCTTACGCGGAGGGCCTCTTGTGGTCGCCGGACCTCATGCGCAAGTACCTCTTCCCGTGGTATGAGGAGATCGGAAGTATCACTCGGCGCAACGGCCTCCCATTGATCCTTCATTCAGATGGGGACCTCACGAAGATTCTCGACGACTACGTCGCGTTTGGCTGGAATGCCATCCAACCCGTCGAACCGAAAGCAATGGACATCCGCAAGCTGAAACGCAAGTATGGGAAAAGGCTCTGTTTCATCGGGAACGTAGACCTGAGTTATACGCTTACCCGTGGAACGCCAGACGAAGTCCGAGAAGAAGTGAAGGGATTGATTCGAGACGTCGCACCCGGAGGAGGCTATTGCGTTGGCTCATCCAACACAATTACGGACTACGTCCCGCCAGAGAACTACCGGGCGCTGCTTGATGCCACATTCGAATACGGGGAGTACCCAATCAAACTAACCTAGGCGCGTTGGGAGAAGACATCGGCGCTGAGCCGTGGATGAGCGAGACTGGCACTGAATCTCCGCGATTCGGAATCTAAAGTACTTGACAAGAGAGAGACTGTTAGTGTATTGTTTAAACGTTTACGTAATCGTTTACTAAGGGGTGGACTATAGCGACGATTAAGGATGTCGCGAAGGATGCAGGTGTCTCCACTGCCACAGTCTCTCACGTGATCAACGGTACCCGGCACGTCAGCGAAGAGCTGACTACCCGCGTCCGGGAGAGCTTGGCCAAGCTCGACTATCACCCGGACTGCGTTGCCCGCAGTTTGCGCACCCAAAGGACGCATTCGATCGGTCTCATCGTGTCCGACATCTCCAATCCCTTCTTCTCCGTTCTCGTGCGCGGGGCCGAGGATGCCGCCGCGGAGCGAGGCTACAGTGTCATCATCTCGAACACCGACGAGGATCTGGAGAAGGAGCGTCTCTACGTCAACGTCCTTCGCCAACGACGAATCGACGGCCTCCTGATCGCACCGACCGGGAAGGTCGATGAAGACCTCCAGTTCCTTACCACATCGGGCATCCCGTTCGTGTTCGTCGACCGGAAGATCGAAGGCGTTCGAGCGAGTGCCGTCCTGTCGGACAACATCCAGGGCGCGTATGCCGCGACGCAGCACCTGATCGAGTATGGTCACCGAAGGATCGGGATCATCCTCGGTTTGGAGGGTGTGTCCACCAGCGTAGAGCGATACCGAGGGTATCAGTCGGCGCTCCGAGACGCGGGCCTCGCCGAGGAGAAGGACCTCGTCGTCAGAGGGGATTTCCGCATCGCTGGCGGGATCCGTGCCTGCCATGCGCTTTTCGATCTTTCCGATCCGCCGACGGCAATCTTCAGCCTTAACAACCTGACCGCCATCGGTGTCCTCTGCGCGATTCGAGAACGTGGACTGCGATTCCCCGATGACATCTCCGTGATCAGCTTCGACAGTCCGTGGTGGATGGACCGTGTGATGTCTCCTTCCCTGACGTACGTCAAGCAAGAGCCATACACGATCGGACAGGAAGGGATGCAAATGCTGGCGAGATCCATCGAGTCCAGCGGCTCGGAGGAACAGGAGCCGATCGAAGAGATCGTCAGGGTCCCCACTCAACTGGAGATACGGGAGTCCGTTCGGAGGGCTCCAAGCTCATCCGCAGGTCCCGACCGCTTCAGGATCGTGGGCGGACGGATGAGTCCTGACATGAGGAGATGACCGCCTGATGACCACTTCTATCATCGCATCGGACGCGTCCCGGTTCGAGGGCCGACAATTCATCGGAAGTGTCAGGATCAGAACCCCGGATTCCAACCCCCCTTATCTGCTTCTCAGAGAGCAAGAGGTATTCGAATGGTCTCGCGCTGAATCCGCTTCGACGACCCAGAGGGAGCAGGACGACTCCACGCAGCGTTGGGCACTGGGCGTTTACCCTTGCGACGCGGGCTGCCATCGGATTGCGAACCATGAATCAAGGAGGTGAGGTGGTAGACGAGAGGACGGCTAGGAGGATCTGAGGAGGCACTGGCACGAACCTGAGAGTAAGGAGGCGAGAAGATGAAATACTGGCGCATCATCTTAGCATTGGCGCTACTCGTCGCGGCAACAGCCGCAACGGCACTCGCCTATCAAGAGGCGCCGATGTTCGAAAAACTTGTTGAGGAGGGGAAGCTTCCACCTGTCGAGGAGCGGCTTCCTGACAATCCGAGGGTCATCACCCCGAACGACCAAGTCGGGAGATACGGGGGGACCGCGCACGTCTACACCAACTCTCAATTCTGGCTGTGGAGCGGTGAGCTCGTCGGGTTTGACTGGGTGCTGGGGATCAATCCCGACTACACGTGGGGAACCCCAAACATCATTGAGAGCTACGAGTTCAACGAAGACGCAACGTCCATCACACTCCACCTAAGAAAAGGATTGAAGTGGAGTGACGGCGTTCCGTTTACCGCTGAGGATTTCGTCTACAACTGGGTTTACGTCGTCAACAACAAAGATCTCTTTGCGGTGGTACCTGACTGGTTGACCGTGGACGGCGTGCCACTCGTCATGTCGTCGCGAGATGAGTATACGGTCGTGATAGATTTCACGGAGCCGAATTCACTGTTCCTGAACTATATTTCGCATGCCTGGGGTACTCAGTCATGGCAATGGTGGTTCGGAATCTTCCAGCCGGCGCACTACTGCAAGCAGTTCCATCCAAGTCACATCGGTATGGAAAAGGCGACGGAAATGGCCGAGGCGGCTGGCGTCGCGTCTTGGGTCCAGTACTACTGGGATAAGACAGGCCCCTACTTTGGGATACAGGACAAGCCCTACACGGAGACGGCGCCTGTGCTCACGGCCTACGTGTGCGTCGAGCGGTCCCCGGATCGTTTGGTCTGGGAGAGGAACCCCTACTACTGGAAGGTTGACACGGACGGGAATCAACTCCCGTACATCGATCGGATCATCCTCCACTTTGTCGAAAGCTCAGACGTCGTTGACGGGAAGATCATCTCCGGTGAGGTCGACGCTGAGTGGATCTTGGCCACTCTCGATCAACTTCCGGTCTACACGGACAACGCCGACCAGGGCGGGTACGACGTTCGCTTGTACAACACAAGCACCAGCGTCTTCTATGAGCTAAACCTGACCCATCCGGATCCGGCGATCCGCGCGATCTTCCACGACGTGCGCTTCCGTCAGGCGCTGTCACTGGCGATCAACCGGGACGAGATCAACGAGGCGATCTTCTACGGCCTGGCCACGCCGCGTTCATTCACGGTTCCAAAGGAGTCCCCATACTTCAAGGAGGGATTCGACACGTCGTACATTGAGTACGATCCAGCGGCGGCTGGGGCCCTTCTCGACGCCATGGGACTCGACCAGAAGGACGCGGACGGATTTCGGCTGCGCCCCGACGACGAGCGACTGCGGCTGACGATCGAGGTTGCCGAAACCGGTCCGATGGACGAGCTGATGCAGGAGTACTGGCGCGCGATCGGGCTAGACATCGACCTGAAGGCGCAAACCCAAGACTTGCTTAATGAGCGAGTCGCGGCCAATCTGATCGACATCATGGGAAACCCCGGCGGAGAATTCAACATCGAACCCTCATTTTCCACTCTTCCGCAGTTCTACGTGCCGTTGACGGACTCGTGGCCAGGCCTATGGGCCAACCAGTGGTCGAAGTACTTCCTCACCGGAGGAGGCCAGGGCGAGAAGCCGATCCCCGCGATCCAGGATCTCCTCGACTGGTACGCCGAGATCAAGAGCGCCCGAACCCCGGAGGATCGCATCGAGCCGGCACAGAAGATCCTGCAATCGCACGCCGATAACCTCTGGCAGATCGGGATCGTTGGTGGGAGTCCTTGGATCGTCATCGTCAAGGACGATCTGAAGAACGTTCCCGAGAAGGAGTTGATGACGTGGGACCTCTGCCGCATGATGCCGTACAACCCCCAGCAGTTCTACTTCGAGGCGCGCGAGCCCGTGCTAGACCCCTGGCCGGGACGGTTTGACTGAGTAAATAGGCTGGTGAGGGCTTCCGCTCTTTGTGCGTGGAAGCCCTTGCGTTCTCTTCTTGTTCTGGAAGTCAGATCATGCTCGAATACTTCCTGGGGCGACTCGCCTACGCCGTTGTAGCGATCTTTGTCATCTCGGTGATCTCGTTCGTGTTGATCAAGGCGCCGCCCGGAGACTTTCTCACATCCTACATTACGCGGTTGCAGGGCTCGGGAATGAAGCTGGATGCCAAACAGGTTGAGAACCTGCGCGAACAGTACGGGCTCAACCAGCCCACGTACGTACAATATTTCAAGTGGGTGGGGCAGCTCCTGAGAGGGAATTTCGGGCAGTCACTCTACTACAAGTTCCCTGTTGGGGAGCTGCTGGCGAAGACGCTCCCGTTCACGATCTACTTAGCGCTCATCACACTTGTCTTCATCTACGCCGTGTCGATCCCGATTGGGATCCTCTCGGCGGTGAAGCAGTACAGCATCGTAGACTACTTTTTCACCGTTGTCGGATTCATTGGGCTCTCGATTCCCAACTTTGTCCTCGCGTTGGTCGTAATGTTCTTTTTCTACAAGACGTTCAATATCAGTATCGGGGGGCTCTTCTCGTTGCAGTATGCCGACGCAGCGTGGAGCTGGGCGAAGTTTGTCGACCTGATGCGACACCTGTGGGCGCCCATCATTGTCGTGGGGATGGCCGGAACAGCGGCGATCATCCGTGTCATCCGGGCAGCGATGCTCGACGAGCTGGGCAGGGACTACATGCAGGTCGCCCGAGCCAAGGGCGTTTCGGAGATTAGGCTTCTACTAAAATACCCGACGCGGGTCGCCTTGAATCCGATTCTCAGTACTATCGGATGGCAACTTCCCAATATCATTGGGTACTTCGTTATCGCGGGCATTGTGCTAAATCTTCCGATCATAGGGCCCGTCCTACTGAACGCGTTGACGGCCCAGGACATGTACCTGGCTGGGGTGATCGTCTTGCTCCTCAGTGTCATGACGGTCGTAGGTACGATCCTCTCGGACATCTTGTTGGCGATCGCCGACCCGCGGATTCGCTACTACTAAAGGCTAAGGAGTTCACGAACCTGATGAGGAAACGTCATCTCCAGGAAAAGAAGAGTCTCTCGCACCGCCAGCTGGTGTGGAGGCATTTCAAACGACATCGTCCCGCGATGGTCGGACTCGTCATCCTGATTCTGTTTTACACAATCGTCATTTTTGCTGAGTTCGTCGCTCCACACAGCCCGACGCAACGGTTCTCAGGCCGGCGCTTCAGCCCGCCGCAGCGGATCCACTTCTTCGATGCCGAGGGGCGATTTCACCCTTGGCCATTCGTGTACCGCGTGCACGGGAAGCTTCACCCAACGACATTCCAGTACGAATACAAAGAGGACACCGGCAAACCGTATCCAATCCGGTTGTTCGTTCGTGGGGCGGAGTACAGGTTGTTCGGCCTGTTCAAGACGAACGTCCATTTGTTCGGCGTGTCGGAAGATGTCGCGTTTCTCCCTCTTGGGACCGACCAACTCGGTCGATGTCTATTGAGTCGCATCTTCTTTGGGTCCAGGATCTCGCTGACGATCGGGTTCTTGGGAACGTTCATCAGCCTCATCCTCGGACTGTTATTCGGAGGGATTTCCGGGTTCTATGGGGGGATCGTCGATACCGGTATTCAGCGGTTCACCGAGATTGTGCGCTCCATTCCGACCATTCCTTTGTGGATGGCGCTCTCCGCATCCCTTCCGCAAGAGTGGTCCTCGGTGACCATCTTCTTCGCTCTGGTTGCCATCCTGTCGCTTCTCGGATGGACGGAACTGGCGCGAGTGGTCCGCGGTAAGTTCATCTCGTTGCGCGAGGAGGACTTCGTGATGGCCGCCAAGGCCTACGGCGCATCGGAAGCGCGTATCATCGGGTTTCACTTGATTCCCAACTTCATCAGCTACGTGCTCGTCAGCCTCACTCTTTCCATTCCTGCAATGATGCTTGGAGAGACAGCGCTCAGTTTCCTGGGGATCGGATTGAAGCCTCCAGTGATTAGCTGGGGCGTTCTGCTGCAACAGGCGCAGAGCTTCCAGACCGTCGCCCTGTATCCGTGGTTGCTCTTGCCGAGCGTTTTCGTGGTCATCGCGGTGCTTTCGTTCAACGTGATCGGTGACGGACTGCGCGACGCGGCCGATCCGTATTCGAGGAGGAGGTAGCGATGCACTCTCACAAAGAAAGGGTCGATTGCCATTGGCTCAACGCCTTTCGTGGGAGGCTAATGGTGTTACAGGAGCTGACGAACATAATCGGCAAATTGCATCAGTGAGGAGGCGCACGATGAACAGCAAGGAACGCGTACGGGCGACGATCGAGTGCACCGGGCCGGACCGGCTTCCTTACCTCCCGGTGGTTGACATTCGGCGGTTCCGCAATGACCGACCGGACGACGTGCCGAGAATCATAGACCTGATCGCGACGGCTCCGCTGGACATCGTCATACTGGAGAACAACGCCCCGCCCGGTTCGCGCCCTGTCTCGACGTATTGTGCGATGGAAGAGGACGGAACTGACATGTGGGGAGTGACATGGAAGTCAGCGTACGCGTCGACGCACCCGCTCGCGGAGAACAACTTCGATCTTGACCCCTACCGGTTTCCGGATCCGAAGGCGGACGGGATCTTCCGAACTGCGGATCGCCTGATCGCCAAGCACCAGGACAAGTACCTGGTGGCGATGGTCTGGTGGACGCTGTTTGAGAGGATGCATCTGCTTCGCGGCTTTAAGAACGCTCTGATCGACTACCTACAGTACCCTGACAAGTTCGCTCGACTGCAAAAGATGATCTTCGACTACGATATGGCGTTGATGGATCACTGGATTGAAGCCGGGATCGATGGGATCTATTTCAGCGACGACTGGGGAAATAACGAACGGCTGCTCGTTGATCCTGAGGTATGGCGCAGGCTGTGGAAGCCGTTCTACCGAGAGCTGTTTGGTCGCGTCCGCGACCACGGAATGCACGTTTGGCTGCACAGTTGTGGCAACATCGCTGCTATCCTTCCGGATCTTGTCGAACTGGGGCTGAACGTGCTGAATCCGGTGCAGCCACGGGCGATGAACGTGGAGGAGCTCGCCAAGATGTACGGCGGGAAGCTCTGTTTCTACGGCGGCGTCGACGTTCAGGGAACGCTGCCCCACGGCACACCGGAGGATGTCCGGCGGGAGGTTAAGTACTACATCGATACCTTCGGGCGCTTCAAGGGAGGTTACATCGGTGGTGTTTCGCACACGGTGATCTCCGACGTACCATTGGAGAACATCGTCGCGTTGTACGAAGCGTTCGAGGAGTACTCGTAGCTGTGAAGCGGGGAATGGGCAGCACATGAACGCACGGGAGCGATTGCTGACAGTCCTTCGTCGGGACGGAACGCCCGATCGGGTTCCGTGGGCTCCTCTCATCGATGGCTACTACATGAGCGCTCGGCCGCCGGGCATCGATATCCTCGATGCCTTCCGTGAGATCGAAGCCGACATCATGGAGCGTCACGTGTGGACGTACCAGGTCAACCTGAACCTCCCGAGGGATCCGGGCACGATCGAACGATTCCAGACGGACGGAGCCGTCAAGTTCGAAGAAGAGGGAATCCTCGTGACTCTGCGAATGACACCGCATCCCAAGGGCCGGCTATTGATGAAAAGCTATGAGATCCCGGGTCGGACGCTGACAGAGGCCGGCCTGTTCACCGAGCAATCTCCGTTTCTCCCGTTCCCGGTCGAGCCGCTGATCAAAACCGTCGGGGACCTTGAGGCCTACGAATATGTAGTCAGACGGCGCAAGTTCCTGCCGGACTACGAAGCCTTCACACGAGAGGATGAGCGGATCGGAGACGAAGGGATAGCGACCGACTCCGGCCTTACCTCTCCGATTCAGGATCTTCTGCAGCACACCATCGGTATCGAGGCGTTCTACACCACCTTTTACACCGACCATCTGCCCAAGCTGGAATCGCTGATGAAAGCGATGCACGAGAGCAACCTTCGCGGTTACGAGGTCATGGCAGCATCGCCTGCTGAAGTGGTCATCGGATACGAGAACACTTCGACCAGCTTCATCTCGCCCGCGATCCACCGAAAGTATGCCTCTCCTTGCATCAACGACTACGCTGATCTTCTGCACAATCACGGGAAGATCTTCCTGACCCATCGGTGTGGTCTGCTGAAGGATTTGGTCGACGAGATTCGGGAAGAGAGAGACGACGGGGTGGTTGACATCAGTCCAGAGCCCACAGGCAACCTGCCTCTGTGGGAAGCGAAGGAAGCGTGGCCTGACAAGGTCGTGCTCGGCGGGTTCGATGCGACGTTCCTGACAAATTGGAGGACTCAGCAGATCCGCGACTACGCCAGGGAGATCCTCGAGAGATCGAACGGATTGGATCGCCTGATCCTGGGAAGCGGCGATGCTGTACCCAAGACGGCCCGTGCGGAGAACCTCCGGGCCGTGGGGGAGTTTGTGAAGTCGTGGAGCCACGAGAGTGAAGCAACGGCAGACAAGTAGGAGGAGGCGCCCTGCGAGGGGACACAACCCAAAGAAAGGACTTGGAGGAGCAATGAGCGTACTGAAGGAAATCGGAGAAAGCGTTCTCGCGTATCAGCCGAAGAAGGTAGAAGAGCTTACACAGCGTGCACTCGATGAAGGGAAGTCGGCGTCTGAGCTACTCAACGACGGACTCATCCCAGCGATGGATGAGGTGGGCAAGAAGTACGAGGCCGGTGAGATCTACGTGCCCGAGATGCTGATGGCCGCCAAGGCGATGAAAGCTGCGCTGGCCATCCTGAGGCCCATTCTCGCTGAGACTGGAGTGGAGGCGAAGGGCAAGGTCGTCATCGGAACGGTGGAGGGCGATCTACACGACATCGGGCAGAACCTGGTTTCGATCATGCTTGAGGGGGCAGGCTACGAAGTAAACAACCTTGGGATCGACAACACCAAGGACGTCTTCGTCGAAGCGGTAAAGGAGACGGAGCCGGACGTCGTGGCGATGTCCGCCCTGCTGACCACGACGATGATCCAGATGCCCGAGGTGATCGAAGCGCTCAAAAGCTCAGGACTTCGTGACGGCGTCAAGATCATCATCGGCGGTGCGCCGGTAACACAGGAATACGCTGACCAGATCGGTGCCGATGGCTACGCCAAGGACGCAGCGGCTGCGGTGACCCTGGTGAGAGGCCTGCTCAACTAGAAGAGTGGAGTACGAATCGGGAGGAGACGTGGGCAGCTTCCCGCTGAAGGACCCGAAGCCAGATTTCGAGGCGCTCGAGAACGTGTTGCTCGGCCGGGCTGAGCCGAGGCGTGTTCACTTCGTCGAGGAGTTCGCCGACGTCGAGGTGATCGACTACATCGTGCAGACCATGATGGAAGAGGACTTCCCGTCTCTCGACGAGACGTGGGCGTCAGCGGGAAGCGACTCGCATCTTCTCGAGAAGACGCAGAAACTGCTTGCCGGTGGCGAGTTCAAGCTACTGGACGGCGAGTTGGACGAGATCCGCGTCAAGAGGGACATCGCTTTTTACTACCGGATGGGCTTTGACTACCTCCCCGATCTCGCTCCGTGGCACATGATGTGCGCCATGTTCGGCACGCTGGCCACCGAACAAGGATTGGCAAGCTCTTTTGAGACCAGATCCGCCCGCGACACGGCCGACGAGAGTCTGTCACGCGGGATGCGCAACTGGATGGAGGAGAAGATCGGGTTCGTCTCCTCCTGGGAGGACTTCGAGAAGATCCCGTGGGAGCGCGTCGATCTGGACATGCTGGAAATCGACGAGTACTACGCGTTCGTTGCCAAGCACCTGCCCGACGGGATGAAGGTTACCGCCCTCGGCTGCATGTTCGGTCCGTTGGTGACCACCCTCGGATTCGAGACTCTCTGCACGTTCCTCTACGAGGAACCCGATCTGGTCAGGGCCGTGGCCGAGAAGTGGGGGAGGCTGAACCTCGAACTGTACGAACGGATGCTCCCTCACAATTGCGTCGGTTTCGCGTGGCAGGCCGACGATCTGGGGTACAAGACCCAGACGCTTCTGAGTCCCACTCATCTACGTGAATACATTCTCCCTTGGTTCAAGCAGTACGCCGACCTCGCCCATTGCCACGGGAAGATGGTCTGGCTGCATTCGTGCGGCAACATCTACTCGATCATGGAGGATCTCATCGAGGATGTCGGGATCGACGCACAGCAGTCGTTCCAGGACGAGATCATGCCGATCACGGCCTTCATGGACACCTACGGGGACCGCGTGGCAGGACTCGGCGGCGTCGACATGGACAAGCTGTGCCGACTCGAGGAGCCCGAGCTGCGCGCCTACTGCCGGTCGATCCTCGACCACTGCATGCCGAAGGGGCGCTACGCCTACGGGACGGGGAACAGCGTTGCGAACTACATCCCGCTCCGCAACTACCTGACCATGATGGAAGAGGGGTACCGGTACCGCTGATGAAGCAGCGCGAACACGAGGCACAGGAAAGGAACCGAAGACATGAGCATGTTCCCGCTAAAGGAACCGAAACCGGACTTCGAGATGCTTGAGAAGGTCCTGCTCGGTACGGCCGAGCCGGAGCGGGTCCACTTCGTCGAGGAGTTCGCCGACGTTGAGGTGATCGACTACATCGTGCAGACCATGATGGAAGAGGACTTCC
This sequence comes from uncultured Thermotogae bacterium, assembly GCA_964582975.1. GTDB lineage: Bacteria > Bipolaricaulota > Bipolaricaulia > UBA7950 > UBA9294 > CAZDDA01. Next base: position 29,002 of record CAZOUO010000003.1, read on the forward strand.
CGTCGCTCGACGAGACGTGGGCCTCCGCAGGGAGCGATTCCCACCTCGTCGAGAAGACGAGGAAGTTCCTTGCCGGTGGCGAGCTGAAACTGATCGACGGCGAGTTAGACAAAATCCGAATCAAGCGCGACATCGCGTTCTACTACCGGATGGGCTTCGACTACCTCCCCGATCTGGCGCCCTGGTTCCTGATGGGCGTAATGATCGGCGCATTGATGAGGCAGCAAGGGCTCTCGGGTGGAGGATCGAGAGACGCGCCAGATACCGCGGTGGAGGAGTTGTCGAGGGGAGCCCGCCATTGGCAAGAGGAGAAATCGGGGCTGATCCATTCCTGGGACGACTTCGCGAAGATCCCCTGGGAGCACGTCGATCTCGACATGCTTGGTATTGACGAGTACTACGCGTTCGTGGCGAAGCACCTCCCCGAAGGGATGACGGCCTCAGCGGTCGGGTGCGTATTCGACCCGGGGCTGATCGGGACGTTCTTCGGATTCGAGGACTTCTGCACGCTCCTCTACGAGGATCCAGAGTTGATCCGGGCCGCAACTGAGAAGTGGGGGCAGTTGAATCTCGACTTGTACGAGCGGATGCTCCCTCACGACTGCGTCGGATTCATGTGGCACGCCGACGACCTGGGATACAAATCCCAAACCATCATCAGCCCCACTCACTTGCGCGAGTACATTCTGCCGTGGATAAGGGAGTATGCAAATCTCGCACACCGCCATGGGAAGATGGTTTGGCTCCATTCCTGTGGGAACATCTACTCGATCATGGAGGATCTGATCGAAGACGTTAGGATCGACGCCAAGCAGTCGTTCGAAGACGCGATCATGCCGATCACGGACTTCATGGACACCTACGGGGACCGCGTGGCAGGACTCGGCGGCGTCGACATGGAC
>CAZOUO010000003.1:30003-46330 GCA_964582975.1 uncultured Thermotogae bacterium
AAGCTGTGCCGACTCGAGGAGCTCGAGCTGCGCGCCTACTGCCGGTCGATCCTCAACCACTGCATGCCGAAGGGGCGATTCGCCTACGGAACCGGGAACACCGTCGCGAACTACGTGCCGATCGACAACTACCTCATCATGATGGAGGAGGGGTATCGATACCGGTAGTTCTCGCAACGGAAGAGAGATCGGAAATGACAGGGGGAAGCGTGGAGGTACTGTTGAAGCAGCCGAAGCCGGACATCGACCACTTCGTGGCCGTGATCACCGGGCGGAAGCCCCCCGATCGCGTTCACTTCGCCGAGCTTTTCCTCGACAACGAGACAATGCAAGCGATTTGCGAGGAACACCTCGGACGAACCTGGGTGATGCCGGATCCAGATCGCCGAACCGGATGGAAATCATACCTCGACAACGTGATCGAATGCTGGTACCGCCTTGGATACGACTACGTCTGGGCCGGCGCGTGGCAGGAGATCCTGTTTCGAGGGAAGTATCGGTTGGGAAGCGACACGGCCGAGCGCGCGAAGGCAACGCGCATCTGGATGGAGGAATCCGAGGGGATCATCGCAAGCTGGGAGGATTTTGAGAAGTACCCCTGGCCGGATGCGCAGAGCGTTTCGTTGGCTGCCTATGAGTACGCCTCTCAGCGCCTTCCCGACGGCATGGGGATGTTCGTCTGTTTCGGCCAAGGGGCCTTGGAGAACGTGATGAACGTTCTCGTTGGCCTCGAGCCGCTGTCGTACATGCTGTACGAACAGCCCGACCTCGTCGGGGCGATCTTCGACAAGGTAGGGGAGACGCTCTACACGCTGAGCGAACGGGTCATCGGCCTGCCGAAGCTCGCCGGGTTCTTCCAAGGAGACGATATGGGATACCAGAGCTCGACGCTCATCTCTCCCGACCACATCCGCAAGTACGTTCTCCCGTGGCACAAGAAGATCGCCGGCCTGGCGCACGACAACGGCCTCGTCTACATCCTCCATTCCTGCGGGAACCTCGACGAGATCATGGAGGATCTGATCGAAGACGTCCGGATCGACGCGAAGCACTCCTTCCAGGACAAGATCCTCTCGGTGGGGGACTTCAAGCGCCGCTACGGGGACCGGATTGGCGTCCTCGGGGGCGTCGACGTCGACAAGATGTGCCGCTTGTCGGAAGAAGAGATCAGGCAGTACGTTCGCGGCATTCTCGATCAATGCATGCCCGGCGGGCGGTACGCCCTCGGATCGGGGAACAGCGTCGCCAACTACATTCCTATCGAGAACTACTTGGCGATGCTCGAAGAGGGGGTTCGCTGGAACTCACCGGTATAGAGAGAAGAACGATCACCGAGCCAGCAAGGAGGAACTATCATGGCGGAAGGGCAGCAGAGCAGCTTCGGCTTCGGAACCCTTCGGAGCCTACCGCGGATTCGCGACGTGAAGCGAAGGCGCGAGTCGAGCTGGGACCGCACCGGAGCGAACAACGACTTCGTCACGATTCAGCCGGGCGAGACGCACGTCCTCGCGGCGATCGAAGGCGCCGGATGCATCACGCACATCTGGATGACCCTTCGGTCAAACGATGTAAACTACCTTCGCAACGGTGTCTTGAGGACATACTGGGACGGAGAGAAGGAGCCAAGCATCGAGGTTCCGGTGGGCGACTTCTTCGGAATGGGACACGGTCTGACGAAGAACTTCGTCTCCGCCCCGCTCGCGATGAGCCCGGAACATGGAAAGGGGTTCAACTGTTTCTTTGCCATGCCGTTCGCCGATGACGCGCGGATCGAGTTGACCAACGAGAACGCCAATGATGAGCTGATTGCCTATTACTACGTGGACTTCGAGGCGTACGAGGAGCTCGAGGAGGGCCTGGGGCGGTTCCACGCGCAGTGGCGAAGGCAAAACCCGTGCGACGGCATTGACGAAGCTGAGATGGACAACTTCGAGTTTCAGGGGGTGTTGCAGTTCGGAAGCCAGGCGAAGAATCTGGGGGGAAAGGGGAACTACGTCATCCTGGAAGCAGAGGGAAAGGGGCATTATGTCGGCTGCAATCTCAACATTCGCAACCTTCGAAAGACGAACGAGTGGAACTGGTACGGCGAAGGCGACGACATGATCTTCATCGACGACGAGTGGCCTCCGACACTGCACGGCACAGGGACCGAAGATTACTTCGACACGGCGTGGTGTCCGACGCAGGAGTACTGCTCTGCCTATCATGGGGTCATCCTGTCCGGGGGACCGAATTGGGCCGATCGCGTCACGCTCTACCGGTACCACATCGAGGACCCGATCCAGTTCGCCAAGCGGATTCGTGTGACGATCGAACACGGGCACGCCAACCATCGCTCGGACGACTACTCGAGCACCGCTTACTGGTACCAGATTGAACCCCACAAGCGGTTTCCGAAGCTGCCCTCGGCCAAGAAACGAGCGCCGTAGACCTATGATTCGCACCTCAGACAGAAAGGAGTTTGCACGATGGAGGCACGCAAGGTAGGGATTCTCACCTTCTCGGATGGCCGGGCCACTGTGCACCAGGAGCTGGAGCCGCTGAACAAGGAGTACCAGAGCCAGGTGGCCGAGGCACTGCGCGCAACGGGTGAGGTCGATCCGGTGGAGGCGAACGAGATTATCTGGACGGCCGAGCTGGCCAAGAAGGAGGCAAGTCGCCTATCGCGCGTTGGCTGCGAGCTGACGATCTTCAATTTCGCGGTGTGGAGCTTCCCTCATCTAGCGGCCGTTGCATCGCGATTTGCTCCGGGGCCGTTTCTGTTGTTCTCCAACATCAACCCACAGTACCCGGGAATGGTGGGGATGCTCGCCTCCGCGGGGGCACTTGACCAAGTGGGAACATTCCACGCTCGCGTCTCCGGGGATATCGCTGACGCCAAAGTCCTGCGGCGCGTCATGGCGTTCATTCGAGGTGCATCAGCCGTTCACCGCCTACGCGGCGAGACGTTCGGGTTGTTCGGGGGGCGCCCGATGGGGATGTACACGGCGGTCGCCAATACGGATCAGTGGATGGAGCTATTCGGCATCGACGTTGAGCACATTGACCAATCGGAGATCATTCGCCGCTCTGCCGAGGCGCCCGACGCCGAGGTCGAGCGAGCGTTCGAATGGCTGTCGGCCAAGGTCGGGACCATCCGATACGACGGGAAGCAACTCACCCCGGAGAAGTTGAAGCTCCAGATCCGAAGCTACATTGCTGTGCGGAAGATGATCGACGAAATGGGCCTTGACTTCGTTGGGTTCAAGGCGCAGCCGGAGCTGACCAATCACTTTGTCACAATGGATGTCACCGAGGCATTCTTGAACGATCCGTACGACTGGAATGGCCCCAAGGAACCGATCGTGGCGGCGACGGAGGCCGACATGGACGGCGCGCTGACGATGGAGATTCTCAAGCACATCACGGCGGAACCGGTTCTGTTCGCCGATCTGCGGCACTACGATGCGGAGCTGTGTGTCTTCGACCTGTGCAACTCGGGGACCCATCCGACATACTATGCAGGACGCTCCACGGATCCAGACGTGAATCTGCCGAGGGTCGAGTTCTACCCTCAGGGCTTCTACTTCCCCGCGGGTGGGGCGTCCGTCCGCCACTTCGCCGCTCCCGGCGAAGTCACCCTCGCACGGCTGGCAAGGCGGAGCGGCAAGTACTGGTTGGCCATCCTCCCCGCGGAGTTCATCGAGCTGCCAAAGGAGAAGGCGGAAGAGAAGGCAAAGGAAGTGCAGATCGATTGGCCGCACGCCTACGCTCGGTTCCGTGTGTCTCCGGAGAAGTTCCTGGCCGAGTACGACTCGAACCACATCCACGGCGCGTACGGGGATTGGGTCGATGAGCTCACGTGGGCGGCGAAGACACTGGGGATCGACTACCGGATCTTCGACAACGGGTAAGGAGAAGATGAGCGAACGTGGTCACTACCTTCTCGGGACCGACATCGGCTCAACGCTGACGAAGACCGTCCTCGTTGATCTTGCTGGAAGGGAGATCGCGACAGCGAGCGCCGAGTATGGTACCCTCCGTCCGCACGCGCTGTGGGCCGAATCTCATCTCTTCCACCGACGAGTGGTCCGTGAGACGGTTTGAGGTCATCGATGTGCTGGTCCTGCCGGGTCAGTCCTTGTGGTTTGCCGCCGGACGATCCGGAGCACGTGATCTAGGAGGAATCGGATGACATTTCGCTACGACTCCTATTGCGGCCTCTACTGCGGAGCGTGCTTTGTGATGCGTGCGAATGAGGAGGGGCGTGTTGCAGAACAAGCGAGGGAATGGGAGAGAGAACCTAACGAGATCACGTGCCACGGCTGCAAGAGCAACGTGAACTCCGGCTACTGCCGGGCTTGTGGGATCAAGGCCTGCGCAATGGAGAGAGGTCTCGAGTTCTGCGTCGACTACTCGGAGTACCCCTGTGAGCGCCTGATCGCGTTCCGCGACGACGAATGGTCGCACCACTCCGCAATCACGCGAAACCTTGCAGAGCTAAGCAAGCTTGGCCTGCAGCAATGGCTCAAGGCCCAAGCGGCGCGATGGCGTTGTCCGTCATGTGGTCACCGCACGACGTGGTGCGACGAGACGTGTCATGCCTGCGGGGCCGCGGTCGTACCGAACCGCGATGAAGAGCAAGGAACACAGGAGTCACAATCCCGAAAAGGAGGATCCTGACGTGAGGAACACGAAGGTTGCACTGGCCTTCTACTATCCGCTGCGGCGTGAGGTCAAACCTGGACTGGTTGTGCAGGACGAGGACTACGATTTCGAGGGAAGGGCCGAGGAGCTGACCAAAAGCCTCGAGGCCGGATGCCCCGGGATGCAATTCACGCCCGTCTTGCTGCACGAGCAGGAGCACCTCGTGGCGCTCGCCGAGCGGAGCGGCGAGTTCGACGGCTTCGTCGTCTACACGCTCGGCGTGGAGTACATGCGCGTGATCTTCGAAGCGCCGCTCGCCGAGACGGGGAGACCACTGGTGATCGTCGATGACTACTTGGAGAACTACGGATTTCACAACTACGTTGCAATGAGGCGGATGGGCCTTCCAGTAGTGTGGACGGCTTCATCGAAGATCGAGGACGTCTTGGCCAAGGTGAAGCTAGTGCGGGTCATCCAGCAGCTGCGCGACGCGAAGATGATGGTTCTGATCAACGAGGGCAGAAAGACGGAGATCTTCGGGCAACCGATGGAACCGTTTGAACGTGCGCTCGGAGGGGTCCTCGGGTCACGTCTGGTCCGCATGACCAAGGAGGAGTTCGCCAAGGAGTATTTGCCAAACGCCTCCGAGGATGAAGCCAAGGCGATCGCCGAACGGTGGATCCGCGAGGCCGAGGCGGTCGTGGAGCCGTTGCGTGACGAGATCGTGACGTCGGCCAAGGTCTACCTGGCCCTCAAGCGAGCGATCGAGGAGAAGAACGTTCAGGCGGTCACGACCGACATCGCCGGTTACCTGTACCACGACTGGCCGGACGATGTCTTCTGCGCGTTCAATCCCGATCTGGATCCGTCAAACCGGGGCGAGTACCCGTACAAGTTGCCTACGTTTCCGTGCTTGTCGTTCATGCAGTTGCAGTCGGACGGGTTCCCGGCCACCGGCGAGATGAACCTCCACGCGCTCCTAAACGTGATGGTCATGCACTACCTCACCGCGGAGATCGCGGGCGAGCCGAGAGCTGGGTTCTCTGGAGGGCGCCTGTTCGATCTGAGCCGCGATGCCGTGATCTATCATCTGTGTTGCGGACCGCGGAAGTTCTTCGGCGCCAGCGGCCCGGCCTGTTCCTACACGATTCGCACGGAGCAGGAAACTAACAAAAGCTGCGCTGCGTCGGTTTCGATGCCAGCCGATCAGCAGGTCACCGCGCTCTCCGTGCATCCCGAAAGCAATTCCTTGATCGTCCATCAGGGGATCTCACTCGGAAGCGTCGTCGACGAAAGGCGTTGCAGGAACAAGCTGGCAGTGCGGGTCAACATGGAGAACTTCATCGAGAACAACCTGCAGGAGGACTGGCCCCTCGGGCACTTCCGGACAGTTTACTTCGGGGATTGGCGAGCGCATCTGAAGGACTTGGCGGTCCTCCTTGGGATGGATTTCTTCGAAGAGGACAAGGCTTACGGATGGCCGCCGCGGCGGGGTGCCTCCGCTTCGGAGGGCGATAGCGTCACCATGCCGTGGCGCGCGAACCGGAACGCCGCGGATCGCGGGGCCTCCGGGAGTGAATCGTGAGGAGAGTGGAATGACAATCTCGGTCTTCGCAAACGCGCCGAAGCCTGTTTGGCACGCCGCGCATCGGCTGGCCGAGTACGCCGAAATCTCGATCGGAGTCGAGGAGGCCGGGGCACCGAACGTCCGGATCGAGCTGAACGCGGAGAGCGATCCGCGAATCGGACCACAGGGCTACGCGATTCGAACCGAAGCCGGATCTACGATCCGCGTCTCCGGGAACCACGACGAAGGTGTCGCCAATGGCGTCTACACCTTGTTGCGAACGCTGATGGTGGAGAATCGTAGAAATCCCCTGGAACGACCATGGGACGTGGTGGAGACGCCGCACTTCCCTATCCGCGGCCTGTACGTCGCCCCGTATCGATTCGGGGGGTCGTACGGCTTTGCTGGTCTCAGCCCCGACCGCTGGTCGATCGAGGAGTGGATGGAGTACATCGACCTGATGCGGCTGTGCAACCTCACCACCCTGACGCTCGTTCCCGTCGGCAGGATTTTCCACCCCGACTACTCCCAAACCGTTCGCGAACGGTGGAGGTACGAAGTCTGGCGTGAAGCGATGGAGTACTGCCATCAGGTCGGGATGAAGTTCAACTGGCTGACGTGCCCGAACTTCGTGCCGCAGCAGGCATTCTGGGACAACCCGTCGCTGCGGGTTGAACACCAGGAGGCCGGTGGGTACTACGGCTGCGGGCTCATTTGGAGCAAGGCGAAAGACCTCATCGTCGATATCAATCGGTACACGTTCGAGTTCTTCCGCGGGCTCGACGCGCTTGAGATGATCTACAGCGAGGCCGGGCTCTCCTTCGACGAGGCGACGGCCGCCGATCCGGCCGGGTACTTCGCCGACGCAACCCACGCGTACCGAAAGCTCCTTCGAGACGCCGGGAACGACGCGGACTACATCTTCTGGAACTGGGTGTTCGACCTGTGGGCGCGCGTCGTGATCCCGGAGTCGCTCCTCGAACGTCATCCGAAGTTTCGCACCATGCTCGATGATCTCCTCCCGCTCCTCCCGAAGGACATCGGCTGGGCAGACGCATCGATGCTCAGCGTGATCCAGATGTTCGGCCCAGAGATCCGGGCGCGAGGAAACCCCGCGCTGCGCGAGGGCGGCCTACTCGGGAGGAAGTGGGGGTTCCATCCGGTCATCAACTGCTTCTGGTACATGAATCCGGAGTACGCCATCAACATGCTGCCACATCCGTATCTGGCAAGAGCGATTCAGGAGGCACAGTACTCGAAAGACGAGCTTCGGCCGAACGGCGTAATGGGCTATCGTCTCGCTCCGCCTTGCCGCTTTCTCGGTGACTACGCCTTCTTCCGGCTCGCGTCCGACCCGTCCCTGTCGCAGGAAGAGCTCGTCGCCGAGATGGCCGGGTTCCTCTGCACCGCGTCCGAGAACCAGTCTCTTGTCGAGCAGGCGATCAACCTGTTAGAGGAGTTCTGGCTTACCCACGAGATCGGTTCTCTCGAACGGGCCGAAGGCCTCTTTGGCAGCGCTTCCTCGACTGAGCTGTCGAAGGTGCTGGAGCGAGTGAGTGGCGGAACGACCTTCCTGTACTACATCGTGCAGATGGCGCAACCGAGCATCACGAACAAGCGGCAAAAGGAGCTCCGCTGGGAACTCTACCAGCGGCTGAAGGCGTTGGACGTCTTCCAGGGGATCACGTCCGACATCGTCTGGCAGCCCGAGTCGTACGCCTTCTTCTCGTGGCAGGTCGATCTGATGATCCGACAGTACGTCTGGTTCAAAACCAGCAGGCCCGATGCGGTCGACCGAACGATCTATCCGGAGGCGACGGCGGATTACGCAACACTCCGCTGGCCAGAGGGTGGTTCGGAATCGCAGTTGGCCATGGACCAAAAGATTGGAGAAATGCCGGGCCCACTGACATTCAACTAGGATACTTCGACGCAAGAGATGTGGGACTTGAGTGTCACGCTCTTGGATAACAAGGAGGAAGTGCGATGATAGCCAAGGCGCGGTTTGGACGAACGGGACATTTCAGCACGCGAACGATCTTCGGCGCCGCCGCGCTTTTCAAGGCGAACGCAGAGGACGCGGATCGCACGCTCGACACCCTTTTGAGATATGGGGTGAACCACATCGATACCGCCGCGGACTACGGGGATTCGGAGACGCTGATCGGTCGCTGGATGAGGCGGCATCGAGAGGCGTTTTTCCTCGCGACCAAGACCGCGGCGCGTGACCACCAGGGGGCAAAGGAGAGCATCCACCGTTCTCTCGACCGTCTTCGCGTCGATCAGGTCGACCTGTTGCAGCTGCATTGCCTGATCGATCCCAACGAGTGGGAGCAGGCAATGGGGCCGGGCGGCGCTCTCGAGGCGGCGCTGGAGGCCCGCGAGGAGGGTCTCACACGGTTCATCGGCGTCACGGCGCACGAGGTGGTGGCTCCCGCGGTGCTTCTACAGAGTCTTCAGCGGTTCGACTTCGACACCGTGCTCCTCCCCTACAACTATCCGATGATGCAGAACACCGATTTCGCAGCAGGTTTCGAGGAACTCGTCGCCGAGTGCGAGAAGCGGGACGTCCCGGTGCAGACGATCAAGGCGATTGCGCGGCGCCTTCGCCGTGACGAGTCGACTGCCTACAGCACGTGGTGCGAGCCGCTGACCGAGCAGACCGACATCGAGGTGGCCGTCCACTGGGTCCTGGGGCGACCGGACGTGTTCTTCAACACAGTGGGCGACGTCAACCTCCTGCCAAAGGTACTCGATGCCGCCTCCAGGCACATCGCGGGAGAACGCCCCACGGACGAGGAGATGGAGGAGCTGGTGGCTCGATGCGGGATCGAACGGATCTTTCCCGTCGAGCAAGAGTCCTCATGATGCCGAAGCGCATACGAATCGTGACGCTATCGGGGGTCCTAATGTTGTCCATCGCACTTGGCGCTAGTGCGGGAAGTGGGATGGCGGAAGGGGACAATGTGCCCATTCAGATCCATGCCAACGGGTTCGGCAACCCGAACAACATCGGAATCGTTTACATGGAGGCGCACGAGGGCAGACTGTACGCCGGAACGTGGAACCGGGTCGATGGTTGCCTCGTCCACGCCTCGACCGACGGGTCGGCGTGGGAGCCAGTCAACGCTTCAGGTTTCGGTGACAAGGGGAATCAAGCGGTCGTGCGAATGCGGTCTTATGGTGAGTATCTCTACGTAGGAACGTGGAACAACCGGACCGGAGGACAGCTCTGGCGCGCGATCGCACCGCGGGCGCAGTCGGATTGGGAACAAGTCACCGGGAACGGATTCGGAAACCCAGCAAACCTTACTCTGTGCTCCATTCGTCCGTTTAACGGTTGGCTCTACGTCGGATTGTTCAACCCGAGTCAAGGTGAAGAGGTGTGGCGGAGTCGTGACGGTGCGCCGGGCTCGTTCGTCAAGTCGTTCGATGGAGGTCTCGGGATCGCCGGCGCGACAGACGCCAGTTGCCTCTACGAGTGGAACGGCCTCCTCTATCTCGGTACCGAAGCAGCCCAGCCTCCGTATTCAGGTTGTTCGGTGTGGCGGACGAGCGGTCCTGATGAGTTCGGGAAGGAAACCTGGGTTCAGGTTTCCCCTCTTGGATTCGGCGATTCCAAAACGTTCAATGCCTTCCGGATGGTCGAGTCCCAAGGAAACCTGTACGTGGGGACGTGGGGCTTCGGCGCCTCGTCCTTCACCACCGCCCTGGGATTGAAGGGGACCACCGTCTGGAGGACAGGCGGACAGGGCGATGGAATCTTCACCGATTGGGAGCAGGTTAACGCCGACGGATTCGATGACGTGCGCCATGATAGCACGCTGGCGATGCGGGTCGTGGGTGGGAAGCTCTACGTGGGGGGCTTCGGGGATCACGGGTTCCTCTTCGTGACAGAGGATGGAGTGACGTGGCGTGAAATCACCACTGCGGGCTTCCTTGAGAGAACGGAGTTCGGCATTCACGCTCTCGTCGAGTTCAACGGTGACCTCTACATCGGAATGCAGAACTGGACCAAGCCGTGCGAACTGTGGGCCTTGCGGGGCCCGATCGAAGGGAGGAGTGATCTTGCTGCACCTGAGGACGTCGCACGGAACGGAGAGAAATGAAAACAATTCGCGGAGCGCAAGCTGTGGTCAGCTTCGATCGTGACGGAAACGGCATCGTATTGGAGCCGGAATCGGTCTGGTCGGCTCTTGAACGCGCCGGCTTCTCCCGTTCGGAGACCGTGAAGCCCCGGGTCGAGGAGCTCTTGCCTCTCGGCAATTCCCTCATCCGACCACGCGCCATCGGTCGGCTGTACGACGCCGGGTCATTCTCGGCGGCGGACCTTCAGAATCTTCCAGCCCCGACCCGGGAGGCCGAGTACCTCTGCTTCGGCCTGTGCACCGTTGGAGGTGCTTTTGATGAGGAAACACGAAAGCTTCGAGAGCAAGGAGAGCTCGTCGATTCAATGATCCTCGATGCCGTGGCACTCGCGGCGTTGTCCCAGGTCTGTGATCGACTGGGAAGACGGGTATTCGACTGGGCAGCGCTCAACGGAATGGCTGCTACGCGAGCGTTCTCCCCCGGATCAGGAGCCAGCCACTGGGAGTTGGAGCATCAGAGGTTGATCTTCGCCCACGTTCCTGCAGACCGGATCGGCGTGCGGTTGACCTCCCACCTTTTAATGCAGCCCTCGAAGAGTGTCTCGTTTTTGATGGGAATCGGCCGAGGAGTGACCCAGGCAACCGATCCGTTCTCTTGTGCAGGGTGCGAGCGGCTCGATTGCCCGTATCGTCACGTGCCAAACGCCGAGATGGTCGAATGACCTTCCTTTTGAAGCGGAGATACACGTGAAATGCCCACTACTGATACTGACTGGGCCTTTCCTTAATTCCGGCTTCGGCGCCGGCGGTGTTCCTCGTTTGGTCAAGGCTGACATGCTCAAGCCCTGCGCAGTTGCCATCTTCTGGATGGGCGGCTTTGGAACACTCACACCCGCGACGTATCCGTTTACACACCAAAGCCATACCGGCTAGACTTGACGAAGATGATTTCTGCCATCACGGAAGTGCTGGAGTGCCTCTGAGGATTTACACCCGTGGGCCCAACGTCTCAATTGCAAACTCTTGGTGACCCCATTTCTCAGCTGTTGTTAATTTGCCGCTTGCAACATCGACGATTTCTTGGAAGATCCGTTGCCCAACTTCTGCAAGTGGCTTGCCTTCAAGTACCGTCCCTGCGTTGATGTCCATGTCGTCTTGTAGGCGGCGGTACATTGGAGTGTTGGACGCCACCTTAATAACGGGAGCGATGGGACAACCGGTGGGGGAGCCACGCCCGGTTGTAAAGACGACTATCTGCGCTCCACCAGCCACCATCGCTGTTACTGACTCCGGGTCATTGCCGGCTGTATCCATAACCACCAATCCCTTCCGGCTCGGCTCTCGCCCGTAGGCAAGAACTTCTTGGACAGGAGAACTCCCTCCTTTGGTGATAGCGCCGAGGGATTTCTCCTCAATGGTAGTCAATCCACCTAAAATATTCCCTGGCGTGGGCTGGCCACCACGCATGTCAATTCCCAGTTTGCTCGCCCATTCCTCGCGTCTTTTTACAGCCTCCAGAATCTTGCGGGCGACCGAAGCCGAGACACAGCGAGGGGTCAGCAAGAATTCAGCGCCGATGAATTCGGTCACCTCAGACAAAATCACGGTCCCACCCGCCGCCACAACTAGATCGCTGGCGATTCCTACTGCTGGATTGGCTGTCACACCTGACCAAGCGTCAGAACCTCCGCACTCCACGCCCACTACCAATTCAGAGAGGGGTATCGGTTCTTGCTGGGTGCCAGAGGCCTCTTTCACCAGCTCTTCGACGATGCCGAGGCCTTGCTCGTATGTAGCTTGACACCCTCCCTCCTCTTGAATGATGAGGTACCGCACCAGTTTTCCTTGTGCAGCCAACCGCTCGAACATCTCCACTGTAGGCATCGTTTCGCATCCCAGGCCAACGAGGAGGCACGCGCCTACATTGGGATGTCCGGCAATTGCTTCCAGAACTCTTCTGGACTGATCCAAATCCTCACCAATCTGGGAGCACCCGTAGATATGTGGTAGTGCAACAATTTCGCAGGTCGCTCGTCCGAGACGTTCGACCACGGCGTTGGCGCAGTGGACCGTAGACAAAACAAGGACGTGATTGCGCAGACCCACTCGCCCATTCCGACGACGGTAGCCCAGAAAGGTTGATAGGGATGGTTTGTCCACGTCCTCAGGCGTTGGGGAGGTAAGGCTACAGCTATCGATAGCGCTCTTTCCCCATTCCGAAGTGTTTGAATGCCAGCGCTCCCGAGTGCTTTCGCAATTGTGGCCGTGAACATGTTCACCAACTGTGACGGCGACGACGGCACGCCCTATTGGTCGGCCATACTTTCGGATGGCGTCGAGCTTGCGAATCGGTTCGCAAGCAAATTTGTGACCGAATGGGATGTCCTGACAGAGGGTTATAGTGATTCCCGAAACGCTTACCGGCGTGCCAGCAGAGAGGTTCGCAGTGGCAACGGCCACATTATCGTCAGGATGAAGTTGCAGAGCCAGCATTTGATCTGCCATTTAGGTACGTAGGCACAAAGCACACTTTGGCATACAGACAAAGTTGGGGAGAAACGCGGCCCTACTGAGACTTGGAAAGCTCATCTGCTAGCCAACCTAATCCGAGTTCATCCAGCTTGGCACGCGTCGGGCGGCCGTTCTCGTCCCAACCGGCCATCCGGTAGTAAAGGGCCTTTGCCTGCTCCAACTCCTCGTTGGTGACGACTACACCATCGGTGGGGCCGCCCTTGAGGGGGATGAGGAGCTTGGCTGGCTTCGTGTCTGCCTCTTTCCCAACTCCCTCGCGGGCGTTGAACGCGCGCATCAGATTCAGCCGTCGCTCGCCAACCTTCATCAACTCCCACATGCTGAAATTCCAACCGGTCACCGCCCGTACGGCGTCAACCAGCTGGCTTGGCCCGTACAGTTGGAACGAGGGACCGAACACGAACTGGCACACACAGACGCAATCGGTGACGCTGTAAAAGTACTGGGTGTACAGGGCGTAGCGGACTTTCTCCGCGTTGAGCACATCCTGAGGCTGAGGATCCATCAGGGAAAGCTGGGCCATCCGGTCGGCGTAACCCGTCTCGTAGAATGGATCGTGCTCGTGCGACTGGTGATCGGCGCCGAACGGGTTTACCGAATAGATCAGTGCCAGACTTCTCTTGTGTTGAGGCATGTGGGCTGGGAACTCGTGGTTTTTGACCGCCACGACCAGATCCTTGCCCACGCCCAAGCGTTCTGCCGCTCGCGCCGACCCTTCGCCCAACACGCGACCGAACCCTTCTCGCTCGCCGATCTTCTCTACCATCTGGACCAGCGCGTCCGCATTTCCGAACTGCAGATCGATCCCGTCGGTATCGTCCTTGGTGAGCAAGCCGTGCTCAGCACAGTCTATCGCCCAGGCAATGGTCGCACCACAGGTGATGGTATCGATTCCGACCATGTTGCACAGTTGATTTGCCTTGCAGATGGCTGCTAAGTCAGAAACGCCGCAGTACGAGCCCATTGCAGCCAGTGTCTCGTACTCCGGGCCGCCGTAGCGGGGCTCCGCTTGGAACGGCCCCTCGGTGATCTCCACCACGCGTTTGCAGCGCACCGCACAGCCGAAGCAGGTAGCCCGCTCCTTGAGCACGGTCTCGGCCATCCGTTCGCCGCTGATTGACTCTGCCCCTTCGAAGACGCCGCTTGACCAGTTTCGCGTTGGGAGGCCGCCCTCTTCGTTCAGCGGCAGAAGGCCCTCCGCCGTGCCCAGTTTCCCCATGCCGTCCACATCGGAACCTTCCAGGTTCTGTGCACCCCACTTGGCCAGCGCTGACACCGCCTCGGGGTTGGCCAGTTCAGGACGGTTGTCCCCTCGTACAGCCACTGCCTTGAGGTTCTTTGACGCCATCACGGTGCCCATCCCGGTTCGGCCGTTGGCGCGGTTGGCGTTGCTGATCAACGCGCCGTAGAGCACACCTTTTTCTGCCGCCGGCCCGCATTGGAGAACCTGAATGCGGTCATCGTCCAGCTCTGCTCGAATGGCATCCTCCACATCTGCAGTGAACTGCCCCCAGAGGCTTGAGGCGTCCCGCAGCTGGGCTTCGCCGTTGTGGATCCACAGATACGCGGGATGCTTGGCTTTACCATGAATCACGATTCCATCAAACCCTGCTGATTTCAACTCTGCGGGCCAGAATCCTCCTGCCTGCGAATCGCCGATCAGGCCAGTGACCGGCGATTTTGCCGTTGCGGTCACGCGCGACTGGCCGGAGAAGGGCGCTCCCGTGACCACCCCCACCATCAAGGAAAGGGTATTCTCAGGACCCAGTGGATCTGCTTTGGGTGGCGTGTGTTGTAATAGGTAATAAGTCCCCGCAGCGCTTCCGCCGAGGTAGGTGCGATAGAAGGTCTCATCGGGGGTTTCGACCTTTAGCTCTTCAGTTCCGAGATGAACGTGTAGAATCTTACCGTGGTATCCGTAGGGCATAGGCATTTCTCCTTTCGTGTGTTCTTGTCCAGGCGTTCCGTTACTTCGGCACGCCTTCCCAATCTTTGAGAAATCGCTCGATGCCGACATCAGTGAGCGGATGGTCGAACAGCTTCTTCAGAACCGCATAGGGCACGGTGGCGATGTCGGCGCCGAGGAGGGCGGCCTCCAATACATGTTGAGGGTGGCGCACACTCGCCACGATGACCTCCGTTGAGAAGCCGTAGTTTTCGAAAATGCCCAGAATATCAGAGACGAGATCCATGCCGGCTCCTCCCACATCATCGATGCGTCCGACGAACGGGGAGACAAAGCTGGCCCCGGATTTTGCCGCCAACAGCGCTTGATTTGCAGAGAAGACGAGCGTGACGTTTGTGCGAATCCCCTCCTCGGCGAGCGCCTGGGTGGCTTTCATCCCGTCCTGCGTCATCGGGATCTTGATGACCACATTTGGGTGGAGGGCCGATAGGTCGCGTGCCTGTTCGATCATTCCTCTTGCATCGAGGGCTGTGACTTCCGCGCTCACCGGGCCGTTGACTAATTCGCAAATTTCTGTGAGTACTTCCTTAAACGGCCGTTTCTCCCGAGCGACGAGCGTGGGGTTGGTGGTCACACCGTCCAGCAGCCACGCCATCTCTCGAATCTCTGAGACGTTTGCCGTGTCAATAAAAAGCTTCATGATTCCTCCTTATTAGGCTCTTCGCTATCCGGCGTGAGTAACCTGTCAAGAGGTGCTCCCGTGCAGGCAGGCTCAACTTCGGCTTACCCACTTAGACTACAGAACTTTTTAACCATTATGAAGCCAGGAAACCAGAAAAAAGATTTGGCTTTCTGACATATTGCCCTTTTTCACTTCCAGGGCGGACTTTGCAAAGTTTAAAAGCAGCCCCGTGCTCCTTCCCAATTGCCCTAGAGATATGACTTTACAATGGCGAAATAGCCACTTCAACCTGTTGTCCTGCCTTAAAGCCCTCGTTTGCGCAATCCATTTGCGGCTTGTTGGCTCCTCCTCCTCATGGCTTCTTGGCTTCCTCATAACAAATTTGGAGGCAAGTTTGCCTTTTGGGTTAACCACTCGAGCCAGTGAGGAGCCCCTTATTCGCGGTACATTGATCGTACCCGCTCCAAGTTTATCGGGTCGGCATCCGGTTGGCCATCCATCTCCTTGGGTGTTTCGAGGACGAATGGCAGATCGCGCAATGCCGGATGATTCACGACCAGTGAGAAGCCGGCTTCACCGATTTCGCCACGGCCGATGTGCTCGTGCCGGTCGCGGCGCGCGGCCAACGGGTACTTGGAGTCGTTCAAGTGAATGAGTTTTAGTCGCGTCAATCCCACCTCGCGATCGAGAGCTCCCAGCGTCTCTGCCAACCCCTCGGGGGTACGGAGTTCATAGCCTGCGGTAAAGGCGTGACAGGTATCCAGGCACACTCCGATCTGGCCTGCATCGCTGAGCCCATCGATGATCGCGGCCAGCTCAGTGAAACAAGATCCCATCGTCGTCCCTGTTCCTGCCGTGTTCTCAAGCAGGAGAGTGAGGTGCGGTGCCCCCTGGTATGCCTCCGAGCCGAGCACGCGCTCCAATGC
>CAZOUO010000004.1:0-46014 GCA_964582975.1 uncultured Thermotogae bacterium
CAACGGTGTGGGTGTAAAAGGGGTTTATTCCTGGATCGAACAAAGGTCCTGGATTTCTAATAGTAAAGAAGTTTTCGGTTCAAGCGGGCATCCTGGGACCGAGCCTACCTGCGCGCGAGCACCGCTTGCCAGTTTACCCACACTAGATAGCGAAGAACCATCTAAAGAGGGCACATGAGACGTTCGGTTACCATGGTTATTTTATCGATAAGTAGGCTTTGCAAAACTGCTTGGCGACTGGATCCATATCGGCGACTCTGTCTGAAAGCACCAGAAAACCGCAGGGCTCTGCGATTAACGGTCGTGGTGATCGGACTTTTCTTTCTGCTGACTCATGCAGCGATTGCTGCTTTTCCATTCCCACAGCGTGCCCCAGTGAATCCAGAGTACGTTAAGTACAAAGAAACGCTTCGCACAATGGCGTACTGGAGGTTTCAAACGGAAGAAGGCTACGCGCTTGGTCTTGTTCCAAGCCCGGTTGACTTCAGCCGCGTGACGGCGACGCCGATTCGTGAGGTTTCTCCACGCGATGTTCTTTCGTTGCCATCAAGCTACGATCTGCGGACTCTCGGAAGGGTTACTGCAGTCAGGGATCAGGGTGGATGCGGCTCCTGTTGGGCGTTTGGGGCGATAGCGTCTCTTGAGTCGTGGCTGCTCACCGCCGCGGTCGGGGCTTGGGACCTGTCCGAGAACAACTTCAAGGAGTGCCACGGCTTTGCCTACGGCCCGTGCGAAGGCGGAAACCGCTTCATGAGCACCGCCTATTTTGCCAGACGCAGTGGACCGGTCAGTGAAGCGGATGACCCCTATTATCCTTACGCGACTGGGTGCACAGCCGGGCTGACTGTTCGCAAGTTTCTTAGGGACGTTTCGATGCCCCCAAACAGGACAGGTTCTTTGGATAACGACACCATCAAGCAGGTGGTGATGGATTACGGCGCGATGTACACGGGCATGTACTGGGAGAGTGCTTACTATCGATCCGACGAAAGCACCTACTACTATCCAGGAACGTTGGGAAGCAACCACGCTGTCGCCATCGTCGGGTGGGACGACAACTTTGACCGAACTCTCTTTGCCTCGCAGGCCCCGGCTTCGCTACCACCTGAGGATGGCGCGTGGATTGTCCGAAACAGCTGGGGATCTGGCTGGGGGGATGGTGGGTACTTTTACGCGTCGTACTACGACAGCAAGATCGGCAGAGGTAATGCAGTCTTCATTAATGCCACCGATCCTGACGCAACAGAGTTGTATCAGTACGATTCACTGGGCTGGGTCACCAACTGGGGTTATTCCTCCAACACGGCATGGGGCGCCAATGTTTTCACCGCTTCTTCAAACGGGAGCATCACCGCGGTGGCAACGTACGCTTCGACGAGCAATACGGCGTATGAGATCATGGTTAAGGATGGGTTAAATGGGAGTGTTCTGGCCAGCAAGACAGGCACGTGGCCGTTTGCCGGCTATCACACCGTCGATCTTGCCACGCCAGTGTCAATCTCATTAGGCGATACCTTCGTCATTGCTGTTAGGTACACCACGCCAGGCTACAACTACCCAGTTCCTGCCGAGTGCGTGGATTCGTGGTACTCTCCCGCCGCCACGGCCAACCCCGGAGAAAGCTACATCAGCTCGGATGGCAACACCTGGTCGGACATTGTCACTGCCACGTGGGGTGACCCCACCTGCAACATCTGTATCAAGGCGATCGTCTCACCGGGTCCCAGTACCGCAGTCTTCCGCGTCGACAAAACAGGAAACGTCTACGCCGAAGGATCCTACTACGGCGCCGGGTTCTACACCGGCTCAGCGGACGTGGCAGAATGGGTCCCCGTGAGCGAGGAGGTGGAACCAGGCGATGTCCTGGAGCTTGATCCGGATAATCCCGGCCACTATCGAAAGACGCGCGGTCCCTGTTCTACACTTGTGGGGGGCGTAGTCTCGACAGACCCCGGCGTCGTCCTCGGTTCTTCCCCGACTCTGGACATTGGACCTTCGACTTTGGACTCAGCGCTTTTAGCGCTGCTCGGCATCGTACCCGTGAAGGTGACCGACGAGGGTGGACCGATCGAGCCGGGGGATCTCCTCGTCACCTCATCGCTGCCAGGCTTTGCCATGAAGCGGAATCCTGCCAGCACAGCATCCTGTGATCTGGTTGGCAAGGCATTGGAGTCTCACAGGTCTGGCATGGGCCTCATTCGCGTTCTCCTGATGCATTAAAGCGAACCTTTGGCCACGGTGAAGTGTATCAATTACAGGAGGATGCCATGAGGTGGAAGCGTATGCAGGGATTGACCGGTGCGGGGATAATCCTAGTGCTCTTGGCGGTGCAAGCAATTGGCGGCGCTAGGAATGCCTCCGCTTTCATCCCTCGAGATGAGATTCATCCTCGCTTGGAGACGGTCCTTCAGGCCCTTGCACGCACGGCACAAGTTGGTCCGGCCGCGTTGGCTGATTTTGCTCGGGGCAGGGGAATCCCTTTGACTGATGAGACGGTTCGGGTGGTTATTGAGCCGGTTTCTGGAGCCGTATCCGCTATTGACCGCGCAGCGGTTGCAGCGTTGGGTGGGGTAATTGAAGCAAGCTCTGAAAGTTTGATGCGGGTGCGAGTTCCGGTTGGCCGACTAGAGCAGGTTGCTGATCGCGTTGAGGGGATCGTGTTCATCCGCTTGCCCTACCAACCACGGCCTTTGGTGACGAGCCAGGGAGTAGAGCTCACAGGAGCGTCCGATTTCCATGGCGCTGGCTACTACGGGCAGAACACCAGGGTGGCAGTCATCGATTTGGGGTTCATTGGCCTCACCGCGGCGCAGAATGCCGGTGAGCTCGACAACGTGGTCTACACGCACGACTTTGGGTCCGGCGGGGTAGAGAGTTATACGTCTCATGGGACCGCTGTCGCGGAAATCGTGGCCGACATGGCCCCTCAGGCCTCCCTTTACCTCATGAAGGTCGATGATGAAGTCGATCTGCAAAACGCTGTCACTTACTGCGTTAACAACGGAATCGACATCGTCAATCACTCCGTTGGGTGGTACAACACCAACTACTACGACGGCACCGGTACAGTAGCAGGGGCTGCCAATACTGCTCGTGATAATGGAATCCTGTGGGTGAACGCAGCGGGAAACGACGCCGACGGTGTCGCTGGGTATACCGGTCACTGGCAGGGTGCTTTTGCCGATGGCGATGGAGACAACTGGCACGACTTCGCGGCCGGAGATGAGAGGAACAGCTTCTATCTTGCCTTGGGAGAGACCGTTGATATCTACATGACATGGGATGATTGGGAATTCAGCGCCCAAGATTATGACCTATATCTCTACGATCCGGGTGGAGGCGAAGTCGACTGGTCTGAAAATGTGCAGGACGGGTCTCAGCATCCCACAGAATGGATTGAGTACACTACGACGACCAGTGGGTACCATTCCTTCGCCATCTATCGTTGGAATGCCCCGGCGAGCCCAGAAATTGAGGTCTTCTTGTGGAACAACACTGGCACGGCGCTTGGGCTTGAACACAACGTCTACGAAAGCAGCATCGTCACCCCTGGCAACTCATCTAAGGTCATGGCTGTCGGAGCGATTCACCGTGGCAATTGGACGACCGGTCCCCAGGAGACGTACAGCTCTCAAGGGCCGTCCAATGCGAGCAAGTACGCTTCAAGCCGGATCAAACCGGATATCATGGGCCCAGACAGTGTGTCCAATTACACCTACGGCGGATTTGCGGGCACCTCAGCCTCTTCACCCCATGTCGCGGGAGCGGCGGCGTTGCTGCTTTCCGAGGACCCGACAAGGACGGCCGACCAACTCCGAACAAAGCTGGAGGCAGACGCCATTGATATGGGAACTTCGGGCAAAGACAACATCTATGGATCGGGCCGGCTGAATATGCAGCTCGTGTCCTCTGGAACAGAGGCGGTCTTTCGCGTCGACAAAGTAGGCAATGTCTACGCCGATGGCTCTTTCTACGGTGCCGGCTTCTACACCGGCTCGGCCGATGTCGCCGAATGGGTCCCCGTGAACGAGGAGGTGGAACCCGGCGATGTCCTGGAGCTCGATCCCGATAATCCGGGCCACTACCGAAAGACGTGCAGTCCCTGTTCCACGCTTGTGGGGGGCGTGGTCTCGACAGACCCCGGCATTGTCCTTGGATTGCCGTCCGAGACTCCCGACTCAGGACTCCCGACTCAAGATATGGCCCTTCTTGCGCTGCTCGGCATCGTACCCGTGAAGGTGACCGACGAGGGTGGACCGATCGAGCCGGGGGATCTATTGGTTACGTCTGGCACTCCAGGCCATGCTATGCGTTGGGATCCAGAGAATAAAGGCATCTGTGATTTTGTCGGCAAGGCCTTGGGTCCCCTACAAGAAGGCACGGGAACGATTCGCGCCCTGTTGATGCGATAAGGCGAAGGTTCAGCAATAAACGTAGTTCAGGGACGGGTTTTACTGCTGGTGCGAAAAAACATCTGTCAGGGTTCGTTGCCAAAGGTGGCGTGCCCTTGACAAGAAAGCTCCGTAATTGTATAATTCATTCGTTGAATTCGAAAGCTGAATGGTAGGTTTGTATGGAGGAAAAAGAGGATAAAGCGGCATTGCGAGAGCTTGAGCTCCTCGAGGCGCTGGCCGAGAATCCAGAAGCCCGGCAGGTGGATCTCGCCACGCGCCTCGGGGTAGCCGTGGGAACAGTTAACTGGCTGCTCAAGCGCCTATCAACGAAAGGATATGTCAAAATCAAGCGAATCGGACGCTGGCAATGGCGGTACCTCCTCACCCCCCGGGGCTTTGCGGAGAAATCGCGGCTGACCCAGCGGTATCTTAAGAACTCCATGACCCTCTACCGAAAGACGCGCCAGGAGGCCCGCCGGCTCCTGGGTGCTTTACGGGAGAGCGGGTATAACCAGGTGTGCCTGGAAGGCGATCCGGAGAACGATCTGCTGGACGTCTGCCGCCTGACGTGTCTTGAACAGGAGATAGCGATCGCTAAGGCTGGAAACCCTTTAGCCGATGGGGAAGTGCCAACATTACGGGTGGTAGGGCAGGAGCTAACACTCGCAGGGCCGCAAGGAAAGCCACCATCCAGACAGGGAGAGCAAGGACGGAAAATCGATCAGCGGCTTTCTGAGGTCATCGAGCGAATTGTCGAGGTTGCCCAGCCGGAGAAGATCATTCTCTTCGGTTCTGCGGCGCGTGGGAAAATGGGGCGAAACAGCGATTTGGATCTGCTGGTCGTAAAGTCTGGAGACTACCATAAGGGTCGCCTGACTGGCGAGATCTATATGCATCTAATCGGGGTGGGCCAGGCCGTCGATGTGGTTCTCGTGACTCCAGAGGATGTCGACCGATATCGAAACTCGCATCCTCTCGTAATAAAACCCGCTCTGCAGGAGGGGAAGGTCGTCTATGAACGCGAGCCCGAAACGATATCCGCCGGATGACCCCCGGGAGTGGCTGAACCGGGCACGGAGCAACTTGTTGCTGGCAGAGAGCGAGAAAGGGGATGTGTATCTGGAAGATCTCTGTTTTCATGCGCAGCAAGCTGCCGAAAAGGCGGTCAAGGCATTGCTGATTCATCGGGAAGTGGAGTATCCCTATGCCCATGATCTTGCAGAGCTCTTGACCCTTCTACAGCTGGCTGGACTGGACCTTCCCGAATCGGTTAGGAAAGCCTCGAAACTCACACGTTTTGCCATTGTAACCCGTTACCCTGGCACCCAGGGGCCGGTCGCGCAGGAAGAGTATGAAGAAGCAATATCCGCTGCTGAAGAAGTGGTGCAATGGGTAGAAAGACAAGTGGGCAGTGAAGCGTAAGGGCAAAGTGCAGGCCGCTGTGCGATTCTTGAGGTTACACGTTGAGACGCCCAGTGATGTAGTGGTGGTAGCGGCGGAACCCGTGTCCGCCGCAAGTGATCAAATGAGGTGGTAGGAAAGATGGCCAGCCGAACCTGGATAACTAACTCGAGCCAATACGTCTACCAACGGCCCTACGAGGACGCCTGGGGAACCCTACACGATCCGAGGACGGAATGGGACGAGCTTCTCAAGAATTACAAGCCGTGGGTCATGCTCCTCCAAGTTGGGGAAGGCACGCGGCGGATGGCTTGGCCAGCCTCCGTTGGAGCAGAAAAGATTATCCGCAAGCAGCGACAGCGGCAGCAAGACAGTGCGATGGCAGTTCGTGAGCTGGAAGCGGACTACTTGCAAAAGACGCATAGCACAAAGCACTGGAGGCGTAGGCAGAAGAAAAAGTTGACTATGAGAAGTAAAGCGGCCTCTTGTGTAGAGGGCGCAACCGGCGCGTAAGCGCTAGAGCAAAGCTGAGAGGCTTTGCTTCTTAGGTGCTGAGGGAGAGGACAAAAGACTGAGAAGATGTTGTTGGCATGTTTGTCAAAGTTATTGAAATGAAAGACATGATATTTAAAAATTGTTTGTCATTGGGATGAATGCTACTTGGTAAGATTTGTTCAGCTTAAGGGTGGTATTGTGGCTTGTGTACCGCGGCTAAGGAGGTTGCTAGATCAATCTTAGGATTCACTCGCTATTTGAAAGAGACGTTCCTCACTATCTTATGTGGATAGCTAACCGCAGTCAATCCTCTCTCGGCGTATGGGAGCTGACATTGGTAGTTTGGCTCGCTTGAGATGAGCAATTCCAGAATTTGCTTTTCCTTCCTTTATGGAAGTAGCAAGGGGGGGTGAGGAACTAACTTTTTCGGGAAGGTAGGTAGGCTTGGACGGAAATTTATCTAGAAGTGAAGGAGATATGGACAATCTTCTCAGTAAGATAAAGGCCGAGAAGGCAAAAATTGCTGTTATCGGCCTGGGCTATGTTGGTCTCCCTCTGGCGGTGGAGAAGGCCAAGGCCGGATTCCAGGTCGTGGGCATCGAGCGCAAGAAAGAGCGGGTCGATAAGGTCAATCGGGGAGAGAATTACATCCCCGATGTCCTTGATATCGAGTTGAAGGAGGTAGTCCAGAAGAAGCGGCTCTGGGCCACCCAGAGCTTCGAGGTGGTCAAAGACGTCGATATCGTGACCATCTGCGTGCCCACCCCCTTAGACAAGAACAAGAATCCAGATACGAGTTACATCCAATACGTGGTGGAGCAATCACTGCCCTACCTCCATCCTGGCCAGTTGATGGTTCTGGAGAGCACTACCTATCCCGGCACCACCGAGGAGATTATCCTCCCTCGGATCGTCAGTCGAGGGTTCAAGGTCGGTGAAGATTTCTACCTGGCTTTCTCCCCGGAGCGGGTCGATCCCGGAAATAAGAAATACAAGGTGGCTAACACCCCCAAGGTGGTGGGCGGAGTCAGCCGTGAGTGTACTGAGGTGGCTAAAGCGTTATACGAACAGGTCGTTAAGGGAGGGATCCACACGGTCACCTCACCTAAGGTTGCGGAGATGGGAAAGCTCTTTGAGAATGTCTTCCGCATTGTCAACATCTCGTTGGTGGACGAGCTGGCGATGCTCTGTGAGCGGATGGGGATCGACGTCTGGGAAGTCATTGATGCCGCCAAGACGAAGCCCTTCGGGTTCATGCCTTTCTATCCAGGTCCCGGTCTAGGCGGACACTGCATCCCGTTGGATCCCTTCTATCTCTCCTGGAAGGCCAAGGAGTATGGTTTCCCCACCAGGTTCGTCGAGCTTGCCGGTGAGATCAACGATAAAATGCCGAGATACGTGGCCGAGAGGGTGTTGGAACTCTTGAATGAGCAGGGGAAGCCTCTGAAGGGTTCCCGCCTCCTGATGCTAGGGATGGCCTACAAGCGTGACGTGGACGATCTCCGGGAGTCCCCGGCGATCAAGGTGGCAAGGCTACTCCAAGAGCGAGGAGCTGAGCTTTCATACCATGATCCTTATGTTCCCATAGTTGAGATCAATGGTTTGGAATATCGCTCGGTCAACCTCGCTCCTGAAATCCTTGAGAAGAGTGATCTAGTCCTGATAACCACGGACCATTCCAACGTGGACTATTCTGCGGTCGTAGAGCATGCAGGGCTAATCTATGACACTAGAAACGCGTTAAAAGACTACAATTCTGATAAGATTTATAAGTTGGGGGCGTCATGAGGGTAGCGATCGTCGGCGCGGGAAACTGGGGGAAGCATCTGTTAAGGAATTTCTGCGAGCTCCTGGGCGAAGAGGATGTCATTGTGAGCGACATTGATGAGAAAAGGCTTAAGGAAGCGAAAGCCCAGCATGTGGGTATCGTCGTTACCCAGGACTTCGATAACTTGCTCATGGATAGAAGAATTGATGCCGTGGTCATTGCAACTCCTGTGGTGACCCACTTCGAGCTGGCTAAGAAGGCTCTAGAGGCAGGGAAGCACGTCCTGGTGGAGAAGCCGATCTCCTTGGATATCGATGAAGCCATGGAGCTAGTCAAGTTGGCAAGAAGAACCGGTAGAACACTAATGGTAGACCATCTCCTGGAATACCATCCGGTGGTGGAGGAGATGAAGCGGCGGATCGACTCTGGGGAGTTCGGGGAGATCTATTATCTCTACTGCCAGCGGCTCAACCTGGGAGTCATAAGGACAGAAGAGAATGCCCTGTGGAGCGTTGGGCCGCACGATATCTCTGTAATATTGTACTTGCTCGGCAAAGAGCCGATACGCGTATCCGCTCACGGAGGTGTCTATCTGCAAAAAGAGGAGGGCATTGACGATGTGGTCTTCTTGAACTTGGAGTTCAATAACGGAGTGCGGGCTCACTCCCACCTAAGTTGGCTTAATCCTTGCAAGATAAGAAAGATCACGGTGATAGGTAGCGAAAAGATGATGGTCTTTGATGATCTGGCCCCGGAGAAGCTAAAAATCTTCGATAGGAGGGCGGAACGAGTGGAAGGAGGTTTTCAGCTTCATGCCGGAGGGACCTATGCGATTGAGTTTAACTTAGAGGAAGAGCCCCTGAAGCGCATGGCCACGCACTTCCTGGAATCCATCAAGGATAACACTGCTCCAAGGAGCGACGGCCGAGATGGGCTACAGGTTTTGCAGGTGCTGGCCGCAGCCCAGAGATCCTTGGAGAAGGGCGGGAGGACCGTCGAGCCGGAGAGCTAAATGGCAGATAATGATTACTTCGTTCACGAATCGGCATATGTCGATGAGCCAGTCAAGATAGGCAAGGGCACCAAGATCTGGCACTTTTCCCACGTCATGCACAGCGTGCGAATCGGGCGAAACTGCATGCTGGGACAGAATGTACTCGTTGGTCCGAACGTGACAATTGGCAACAACGTGAAGATTCAAAACAACGTCTCCGTCTACGAGGGCGTCACCCTCGAAGACGATGTCTTCTGCGGGCCCTCGATGGTCTTCACTAACGTCGATATGCCTAGATCAGCTTATCCCCGGGAGCATAGTGAGTATCTGGAGACCGTGGTCAAGTGCGGGGCAACGATCGGGGCCAATGCTACGATCATCTGTGGCCATACCATCGGGGCTCATGCCTTCATCGGCGCTGGGGCAGTCGTGGCCAAAGATATCCCCGACTATGCCCTGGTCTACGGCAATCCGGCCAGGATCAGGGGCTGGGTCTGCGAATGCGGAGCCCCGCTGGCGTTCAGCCGAGGTCGGGCCACTTGTGAAGCGTGCGGTAGAGGGTATCGGAAGAGAGGCGAGAAGGTGGAGCCGACTGGAGTTCGCAGTGCGTAGTGCGCAGTTCGCAGTTGACGGAGAGAACCCCAGAGGCCGCGGAACCGTCTGGTGAGAGGGGCTTATGAAGATTGAGCGATTCGAGGACATCGAAGCTTGGAAGGCAGCCCGAGTTCTCGGTTCGCAAGTATATGAGTTGGGTCGTAAGTCCGGGTTGAGGAGGGACTTCGGGTTGCGCGATCAGGTTCAGCGAGCCGCCGTCTCCATCATGGCCAATATAGCTGAAGGATTCGACTCCCGCTCGAATCAGGAATTCCTCCGCTTCCTTGGCTATGCCTATCGGTCGGCGACCGAGCTGCAATCCCACTTGTACGTGGCCGTGGATCAGTCGTACGTGGACCAAGAGGGATTCGACAAGCTATATCAACAGACAGCGAAGGTTCACAAGCTTCTTAACGGATTCATACGTTATCTGAAGGAAGGCAGGGAATGAAGCTGCGAGCTGGAACGGAGATTCGGCATCGACAATCCGGAAATCAAATGACCGCGAACTGCGAACCACGAACAGCGAACCAAAGGGAGAAGACATGAAGATTCCGACGCTCGATCTCGTCCGCCAGTACGAGTCGATTCGCGAAGAGATGGACGATGCGATCCTCGAGGTCGTGCGTTCGGGCAAGTTCGTGCTCGGCCCGTTCGTTCGGGCGTTTGAGGAGGCCGCCGCCGAATATTGCGGTGTGAGGCACGCCATCGGCGTCGCTAGCGGCACCGACGCCCTCCTTCTCTCACTGAAGGCGCTGGGGATTGGCTCCGGGGACGGCGTCATCATTCCCAGCTTCACCTTCTTCGCCACCGCCGGCGTCGTTTACAACATTGGGGGCACGCCCGTCTTCGCTGACATCGACCCCAAGACTTTCAACCTCGATCCCGAAGATGTCAGAAGGATTCTGACTGCGCACCATGAACTACGAACTGCGAACCATAAACCACTCACCGAAATCAAAGCCATCATCCCCGTTCACCTGTACGGTCAAATGGCCGACATGGACGAGATCACGGCAATCGCGCAGGAGTACGATCTTGCCGTCATCGAAGACGCTGCCCAAGCCATCGGCGCGACGTATTCCAGTAAGATGGGAGGCAACCGCGAAGCACAAGCTTCCGGTCACAAACCGCGAACCGCGAACCGCGAACCGGTTATCAAAGCTGGCACTATTGGCCGTCTTGGCTGCTTCAGCTTCTACCCCACCAAGAACCTGGGCGCTTACGGTGACGGCGGGATGGTAATCACCAACGATGACGAGCTGGCCGAGCGGATGAGGCTTCTCCGAGTCCATGGCTCGAAGCCAAAGTATTATCACCACATCGTTGGAGCGAACAGTAGGCTGGATGCCCTTCAGGCGGCCATCCTGAGAGCGAAGCTGCCTCATCTCGATCAGTGGTCTCAGGCCCGGCGGGAGAGGGCCGCTTATTACGACCAGCTCCTCAATGACGTAGAGGGAATTGAGACTCCCTATGTGGCTTCTGACCGGACTCATATCTACCATCAGTACACTATCCGGGTAAAGGACGGCAGGAGGGACAAGCTCCGGGTATATCTCAAGGAGCGGGGCATTGGGACGGAGGTTTACTACCCTTTGCCATTGCATCTACAGGAATGCTTTAGCGATTTGGGATATCACGAGGGAGACCTTCGGGAATCGGAGTGGGCGAGTCGGGAAGTATTGTCGCTTCCGGTTTTTCCCGAACTCAAAGAAAAGGAGCTGGCTTACGTGATTAAGCATGTGCAAGCTTTCAGTAGTAAGTCCGATAGTTAATTCCATGGGCTTATGGAAATTATAGATTTTACTTAATCTTAATAATATTTCCATAGATGACGAATGATCACGAGCCAGGGGCCCGGGATTGCGCTTCAAGGGTGGACGGGTCAAGTGAGCAATATCATGAGTGTCCCCAGAGACTTTGATACGAGCATCCGATGACAACTCATCGGGCCGGAATCCTGTCTAATTCGATCATGAGAAGTCTATTTGTGTCCGTTCCTGACGTGGTTATTCAGAAAGGCGACCAACTTGTCCCGAGAGGTGAGAGTAGTTGCTGGTTTGGATCTGAAAAACTAGTACAGCTCTAGAATGACAGATAAGAAATAGAAGACGAAGACATACGGAGGTGTACAAGATGAAACGTTGGCTGGTAGGCTGGAAGCTTTGGAGTGCTCTGAGTGGGATCATCATAGCTGCGGTCTTAATTCCGGTGCTCGCAAGTAGTACGGAGAAAGACATGACTCTCACCAGCTTTGCAGACGTGATTCGCTTTGAGGCCGAGGGGATTGCGAGTCTGCGGGTTTGTATCTTCGACCTTTCCGGACGCGAATTATGGAGCTCTGGAGTTGTCTCAAGCAAAATCGTTGATTGGAACAGGACTAACGAGTGGGGGGAACGTTTGGCATACGGAGCATATTTGTATGTCGCAGATGGCTGGAGTGCAGATGGAGTTCTTGTCCTCCAGAAGAAGGGAAAGCTTGTGCTTTTCCCTGGCGGTCGCTTTCAGCACCCAGTTGCGCCACCAGTTGCTCCACCTGGTGGGGAAGAAGATAGTCCCCCTTCATCTGGAGATGGAGATGCACCTTTCAGACCCATGGCCCAAATTGGAACACTTAGTGACACGGGTATCTTTGGCCAAGTGGGAATTGGTACGACGAGTCCGGTACAGATGTTTGATGTGGCGGGTAAGGTTGTAATTGATGGGATTAATGGACGTCTTGGGATAGGGACTACCACACCAGAATATGACTTGAAAGTGGTGGGGGCGAATGCGGGACTTTACTTAGAGAGAACTGACGGGATTCACGAGGCATTCATTCTTATGAGAAGCAACTCTGGAGGAGGTCAATTAAGAGGCCTTTTGAACGGTGGTATTAGGTTTATGGATTGGCAGGCAGCTAGGGAGTGGGTGAGAATTGATAATTCTGGCAACGTTGGCATTGGTACGTTAAGTCCGGTACAGATGTTAGATGTGGCGGGTAAGGTTGTAATTGATGGGATTAATGGACGTCTTGGGATAGGGACTACCACACCAGAATATGACTTGAAAGTGGTGGGGGCGAATGCGGGACTTTACTTAGAGAGAACTGACGGGATTCACGAGGCATTCATTCTTATGAAGGGCACCTCTGGGGGAGGTCAGTTAAGAGGCTTATTAGACGGTGGTATTAGGTTTATGAATTGGCAAGCGAGCAGAGAGTGGGTGAGAATTGATAATTCTGGGAACGTTGGCATCGGTACTACCACCCCGAGCGCGAGCTTGGAGGTTCACGGCTCTACAAGCAATCTGCTTGCACTCTATGATCCTGTTGCTCCTGCAGACCCCAAGTTTAGGGTGACCAAAACCGGCGAAGTCCGTGCCGATGGCTCTTACTACGGAGCTGGAGGTGTTTACTCAGGTGGAGCAGACGTTGCCGAACGTATCAATGCCAGCGAATGGGTAGAGATGGGTAACGTTGTGGAGATCGATCCCGACCATCCGGGCTTCTTCCGGAAGGCGCGCTCTCCATATAGCACCAAAGTGGCAGGGATCATATCAACTTCACCAGGAGTTGTTTTAGGGAATAGCTTTGACTCAGCCACAGACAAGTGGGCGGACAACCGACCAATGATAGCCATTGCCGGCCGAGTACCAGTGAGAGTAGTCACAGAGAATGGGCCTATAAGATTAGGAGATCTTCTAGTCAGTTCATCTCAGTCTGGATATGCAATGCGATGTGGTGTGAAAAGTACATATGTAGGCGCAGTGATCGGCAAAGCTCTGGAACCATTGACCGAGGAAAGTGGGACTATTATGGTTCAGGTAATGTTGCGTTAAAGTTTAAGCATTTGTAGAGCTTCGTGTACGGTTTAGCTAGAGGTGGTGGTTTAATGCAATATTTTGTTTCATTTGCGTATTCGTGGCAGTTCATTGCAACCGTTCTGGGTGGGGTCGTGATGGTAGGATTTGTAGCTATAAGGCCTAAAGCACTCTGGGAAACGGTGATTTTTGTTTCTATTGTATCTTGTGGGGTCTTTGTCTGTGGGTACCCTGTTCTGGACGAGGTTTTTTTAGGGTGCATTTTACTCGGTGCCCTTCTTGCGATCTCAGTAGGTGGTCTCTCTCGGCGAAAGAGTGGTAGGAACCGCCTCCACGCACAAATATTCTTTCTACTAGTTGCATATATGGTCTTTCAAAGCATTCGTGGCCTACCCTCAACAGAAGACTGGTTGAGGACAAGCCGGTGGATCATCTTTTACGGAATGTTGGGCATGCTCTCATACGTTGTACGAAAATGGGATTTCCCTGTTCCATCGGCGAGAAAAGTACTCTTGGTAGTTGTGGCTGGAACTGGTGTGTACCTGAGTCTGTATGTGGGGCATGGGATTT
Source organism: uncultured Thermotogae bacterium (assembly GCA_964582975.1). Lineage (GTDB taxonomy): Bacteria > Bipolaricaulota > Bipolaricaulia > UBA7950 > UBA9294 > CAZDDA01. Next base: position 14,018 of record CAZOUO010000004.1, read on the forward strand.
TCTCCGAGTATGTTAGAGGAATCAGCAGATGGGATGTACAAGGTGTTGAATGGGCGGGATCTGCCTATGCAGTGTTCCCCCTGGTCGTGGGAATGCCAGCAGCGCTGTTGTGCGCCAACGATCGGGCTCGCGTTTGGAAATGTGCAGGATATGGACTGTTTGGAATTATGATGGTAAGCGCTTTCTATTATCTCAGTCGTATCTCGTGGTTGGCAATATTAGCCTTTTTTATAATTTCTCCAACAGTCCTAAGGCTTAAAAAAGTCATTTTGTTTATTTTTCTTGCTTTCCTTACTGGCATGCTAATCTCTTTCTCAACTGGCGAAGACATCCTAAAAGACATTGCAAAGTATGGAAACATGGTGGTAGAGAGTGCCCGTGCTCTCTATGTCCCACGATCAACTGACATAGATCGCCAGCTACATCTGCGATCGTCTTTCCTTACGGCGAGCAAAGATTGGACAACGCTGATGTTTGGTTACGGAACTTCTTCCCATCATCATGTGATGCGTCCAGACCTACAGGAGCTCTATAATGAGTATCTGCCTGGCGTAGAAGTAAAAGACTTCGTGCGGACAACAGGTTTCGCTGCCTTGGTTGTTGATACTGGCCTGCTCGGGCTGCTACTTCTGTTGGGGAACTTCTTGTTAAGTGCACGTGCAGTCGTTAGGAGAATCGGGCCGAGGTTAAGGGGCAGGCGAGTTGTTCTTTTGTTAGGGATAGCCCTAACGTTTCTATGGATACTTGTCACGAATGTGCAAGATATGGTATTGTTTTATCTGTTAGTGTTTCCTTTTGGCATATTTGTGCAATTAAGTTGTCATCCGCCGGAGAAGCGACCTGCTACCTGCTTACAAGAATTTGGAGCGTAAGATGATAATGACATCAGTGGATTGAGTATGTTTGACAAGGAAGGTGAAGGCAAGATGTTCTCCGGTTCTACTCTGACACGCGATACGCTCTTCTATGGTGTCGCGATACTAGCTGAGAGATGTATTAGTTTTCTCATTCTACCTCTCCTGACGAAAGCGCTCTCACAGGAAATGTATGGCGTCTGGACTCAGATAATTGTCACTGCAGGATTACTGATGACCGTTATTTTAGTGGGCTTTCATATAGGAGCAGTGCGGTTTCTCGCCGGAACTGGGGAAGACAAGCAAAGAAAGGCGATTTTTCATGCTATGCTGATTATTGTACTTCTGAACTCTTTTCTCTTTGTCGTTGTTGCTTTTGTGTTTAGCGCGTCGCTGAGCGGTGTGGTGTTTGGGGATTCTCGCTTTTCTAGCCATATTCGTGTATTTGGGTTTTTCTTGATGTCTGAAGTACTTCTTGAGCTACTGACTGCGTTTCTTCGTGCTCGCAAAGCAATCGGCCTACTATCGTTCTATTATATACTGAAAAATGCAGGGAGAGTCGGAATCCTAGCAGCAGGAGTGCTCGCGGTGCATATTGAATTATTGGACGCACTTGTAAGTATTAGTATATTTCAGATAGCGCTAGCTGCTGTCATATATTTTAAGGACATTCTGAAAGAAGCTCGTTTTGACACCTTGATCGGGGAGATTAAGTGGAAAGAAATGATGTTCTTCTCTCTTCCGCTTGTGCCTTATAGTCTCTTAATCTGGGGCAACAATTTTATCGATCGTTATCTCATTTTGCATATGCTCGATATCAGGCAGGTGAGTATTTACGCAGTGAGTTATTCTTTGGCGGGGATCGTTGGACTTTTTTACAGCATCTTGGGGTTTACGCTCTATCCTCACATTGCACAACGCTGGAATGATGGAGAAAGGGCTGATGCTGCCAGAACACTTCGCAAGGCGACGGAGTATTACCTCTTTTTCGCCGTTCCGTTCATAGCTGTAAGTTCGGTTCTAAGTATGCCGCTCATTAAGATATTCTCAACATCGGAATATCTCTCAAACTGGCAAGTTTTTTCTACCCTGGGGGTTGGCGTTGGGATTTTTGGCCTTTATCAAATAAACGTCTATGGGACTTTGCTGGCAAATAAGACGTTCATTAATTTGGCTCTTTCGGCCGCAGGGCTATTAGGAAATCTACTTTTGAACATCATATTGATCCCGCATATTGGGATTTTGGGCGCTGCAATTGCAACACTGGTATCAAATAGCATTTTGGCTATGTGGGCAATTAAGATCTGCATAAAACACGTTCCTTATGTTTTTCCATGGCGAACGGCTATTAGGACTGTTGTCGCTACTCTTCTAATGTCCGGCGTATTATTAATTGCGAAGCAACATATAGGGATAGACAATTTGTGGTCGCTGCTGTGCCTTTTTGGAATGTCAGCAGTGGTATATGGTGCAATGGACCTGTTATATAGGAGATCATTATTACTTGATCTAGCAAAGAGCTTATGAAGATATGTTTCTTGGCAAGCGGTTCGTCTATCCATAGCTACCGTTGGATTAAATACTTTGCCGATAAAGGGCACGACGTTTATTGGGTATCACTCGTTCCGTCAGGTTTCAGACATATCGAAAATGTAGATTTTCATAAAGGCAAGAGCTTTTCGATAAAAGCATTGAGTGTTGTTGCAGCCACTACGAAGATAAGGAAACTCCTGCGGGGCATCAAACCGGATATCGTGCATGCTCACTATTCAGGAAGTTACGGCTTGATCGGCGCCCTGAGCGGGTATCATCCTTTTGTTGTGACGGCTTGGGGGTCCGATGTCTTGATTACAGCCAGGTTCTCCTTGAAAAAAGCAGCTGTTCGGTATGCGCTGAACTCAGCCGATGTGGTAACCTGTGACGCGGATCACATGAGAGAGGAGATGATAAGGTTGGGGATTGCTCCCGGCAGAATACGGATTGTCTATTTCGGCACAGACGTAGAGCAGTTCTGTCCGGAAAGAAGAAAGGTCGCTCTCCGAGCGGAGTTGGCTGTGGGCGACTCGCCTCTGATCATCTCTTTGAGGAGTCTTGAACCGGTCTATGATGTGCGGTCGTTGATAGAAGCGGCACCACTTGTCCTGAAGGAGTTCACAAACGCGAAGTTCGTTGTTGCGGGAAGCGGATCGGAGAAGGAAAGGCTCAAAATGCTGGCTGGTTCACTGGGGGTAACGGAGAGCGTTGTTTTTGTGGGACAGATCCCTAATGACGAACTTCCTGTCTACTTAGCCTCATCAGATGTCTACGTTTCCACTTCACTGTCCGACGCAGGCCTTGCTGCAAGCACCGCGGAAGCTATGGCTTGTGGATTGCCGGTGGTCGTCACTGATTCTGGAGAGAACAGGTTATGGGTTGAGGACAGCCAGAATGGATACGTTGTTCGTGTTAGAGATCCTGCGATGTTGGCTGAGAGAATTCTCTGTTTGCTACGAGACAGAGAACTCCGAATGGAGTTCGGGCAACGCGGTAGGCAAATCATAGAAAGTAGAAACAGCTACGCCGCAGAAATGGCCAAGATGGAAAGAATTTACCAACAGGTATTGACAGGGGGGAGAATAGCCTGAAGTCGATTCTGAAGAGATGGCCAAGACTCTACCGCTTCCTTCAGCGTACCTACTACCGCTGTTGGAGACTTATGGAGCAACGCGTTCTTGGGACCAGAGTTCAGGAGTGGATCTGGAAGACGCGACACATTTACAAAGGTAGTAATTGGGTGAAGGGATACTGTGGCTCAATAGACCACCCGCACCGTCAATTGCTCATAGACAAGGTAGTATCCTATGCGCCTTTTGAGAGTGTCTTAGAGATTGGATGCAATACAGGCCCCAACCTCTTTCTGTTGGCTGAGATGTTTCCGGAAGCGCAACTGTACGGAATGGATATCAATTCTCGAGCTATCAAAGAAGGCAAACGATGGTTTGAAGAAATGGGGATCAAGACGGTCCTTCTGTCAACGGGAAAGGCGGATAGGCTTAACAAGTTCAGAGACGCCAGTATAGATGTTGTCTTTACAGACGCCGTTCTGATCTTCATCGGGCCGGATAGAATCGAGAAAGCGATAGAAGAGATGAAGCGAGTGGCTCGCAAAGCAATTATCCTTAATGAATGGCACCGGGAGAGCAACTCAAAAGGAGGCGAGAGGGGTCTTTGGCTTGACGGCCGTTGGATCTATGACTACGGCCTTCTCCTTGTCCACTTTTTTCCGCCTGACAACGTCAGGATTAAGAAGTTGCCAACGGGCTTGTGGGGTGGCGGCGATTGGGAGGAGTTTGGGGTGACTATTGAGGTGAGCATTGAAGAGAGTCCTGATCGTTGCTAATCTGTTTCATGCGTCTCCTCGAATGCCTGGCATCGCGACATACCTGCCAGAATATGGTTGGAAGGCGACCATAGTTACCCCGCCTGTAAGTACGTGCGCTGAGGAGCGTTTAGGATTTCCTGAGCAGTTCTTTCAAAGAGTTGAAATTGTTGAAGCCCCTTATCGAGGAGATATATTTTGGTTATGGAGAAAAGTATTTAAAATCATGGGATTCAAAGAAGTGAGCAGCATCACCGAACAAGTGAAAGAACGAATTGGCACGACTTCCCAGAGGTCCTTTATTGATGTAATGCTACGTTTCTATCAGGAGGTCTTTGCGTACCCCGATACCGAGAAGACATGGAGAAAAGCGGCCCTAAGAGCAGCCAGTGATGTTTTGTCGAAAGAGGATTTCGACGCTATTCTCAGTAGCTCACCCTTTCCCACCACACATATAATCGCTTCTGAGCTAAAAAAGCGGTTTGGGGTACCCTGGCTTGCCGATTTTCGGGACCCCTGGACACGGAATCACAACTATCCTTTTGGAGCTATCAGAAGGCATTTTGAGGAGAAGCTGGAAATAGCAACGCTTCGGCACGCAGGTGCTCTAACTACGGCAGCGGAGGCATACGCTGGAAAGCAAGAAGAGATACACAAGAGGTCAACTACAGTCATCACGAACGGGTTTGACCCGGAGACTCTGAACAGGCCACCTATTCCCCTGTCCCGCAAATTCACAATTACTTACACCGGGAGAATATACACTGGCAAACAGAAACCTGAGACGTTGCTTGCCGCTTTGGAAGGTCTCTGTTTCAATGGTGCAATTGACATAGCAGATATCGAGATCTGGTGGTGTGGGCCACTGCAACATTGGTTAATTAGAAAATGTGCCGAATATGGTCTTGAGGGGGTCATTCGCCATTTCGGCATAGTCTCAAGACTTGAATCCATTCGAATGCAACAAGAATCCCAGATTCTCCTTCTCTTTGATTGGGAGGATCCTGAAGTGGGGGGTGTATGCCCCGGGAAAACCTTTGAGTATCTCGCCGCACAAAGACCGATTCTTGTTGTTGGGGGATTCCCTGGAAGTGAAGTAGGGGGCTTGATCTTAAGTACAAAAGCGGGTATCCATACCCCTAGTGTTGGAGAGACCAAGAGCGCTCTTTTGGACTTCTATGCTGAATTCAAGCAAAGCGGGGTGGTCTCATATCGTGGTAATCTGCAGGCAATAATGCAGTATAGCTACCTAAGAATCGCAAAAAAGTTCTCTGCTGTTCTCAACAAGGTGGCAGAATGACAGAACAAGCCGATGCTAATGTTGGGTCGGGCACCAAAAGCGACTATTACTTGAGAAAACTGGATTTTCTTGACTGGTACCGTTATTACTACATAGTCAAAGCAATTATTAAGTTCAATTCGCAGCACATCTTGGAGATAGGTTCGGGCAGCGGTATAGTTAAGAATTGCCTTCAGCCTTTCGTGAGTCGATACATGGTACTAGACATAAACCCCAGATTGCAGCCAGATATTGTAGCCGATGTGCGTGTGTACAGAAAGGAATTTGAGAAGCAATTCGATTGCGTCATTGCAGCGGATGTGCTTGAGCATATACCGTTCCCTCATGTGGAGAGGAGCTTGTGTAATTTACATCGCTATCTAAGAGACAACGGGAAGGCCGTTCTTACCGTCCCACATCGTAGGAGCCACTTCCTATTCATGACACCTACTTATAAGCCGCACATTATGACTATCCCGACAGGTTTACTCAGCCCTGGCGCGTTTTACCGCCGGTTCATTAACCGCCAAATCTGGATCGATCCGGATCACTGCTGGGAGATCGGCGATGGAAGGATAAAGAAGTCCGACGTTGAAGTTGCGTTCAGGAACGCCGGTTTCTCCATAGAAAGCTTCAGGAAACTTCTCTATGTGGATTTCTGGACGCTAAAGAAAGACTACGGGAGGGGAACCTGAGCCACCTGAGTCGCTTTTCAGATGGCGAATGACAACCCCGAGAATCGCAGCGCAGCAAGGACTTTTATGTTACCTATTCTTGTGAAGTTTCGCAGCAGGCCCTCGCTGGAAGGTATTGGATACCGTTTGCTCTGGTCTCGATCGAGATCAGTTTTGCGCCGCTCTCTACAGGGTTCTCTTTTTCTTATGTTTTCTGGGAGGGACTCTCTGCGCCTGTGCTTTGGCCAATATCGGATTAGAAGCAGTTTCAAAAGTTTGATTAGATCAGGTATCCTGGAAGCATGAGGGGGAATGAACTAACGGATGAGCAGTGGAAGTGGATTCGACCGTTACTTCCACTGCAAGGACGAATGGGCGGCCACGGGCGGATGATCGTAAGGTGCTAAACGGGATTCTGTATGTTTTGCGAACCGGCTGTCGGTGGAAGGACATGCCACAAGAGTACGGAGCGTATGTAACGGCGTGGAGGAGATTGCAACGGTGGGAGGAGGAAGGGGTGTGGGACCAGATCTGGCAGGCATTCCTTTCCAATTTGGATGAGGAAGGGGAACTGGAGTGGGCACGAGCCTTTCTGGATGGGAGCTTTGTTCCGGCAAAAAGGGGGGAGAAGGAATCGGCTTAACTAAAGTTGGCAAGGGGACGAAGCGCATGTTGGCCACGGATGGGAAGGGAATTCCGCTTGCTTTCTTGTTGGCCAGTGCCACCTGTGCGGAAGTCAAGTTGGCGGAGGCGACTCTGGAGCGGATCCGCGTTCCTCGCAAGCGGGGTCGGCCGCGGAAACGCCCGAAGAGGCTGGTGGCAGACCGGGCATATGACTCTGATCCCTTGAGGGGATGGCTTCGTCGTAAAGGGGTTCGTCCGTGTATTCCACCGCGAAAGAACCGCAAGGGACGGCGCAAGACCTGGGAGGAGGAATACAAGAAGCGGTGGCATGTGGAACGGACCTTTGCCTGGATGGGGAATTATCGCAGGCTACTGGTACGGCATGAGCGGCTGCTCTCGGTGTACGAGGGGTTCTTCGCCCTGGCGTGCATCATGATCTGCCTAGGGAAACTTTTGAAATGACTTCTAGGTATTCATGTTTCTTTCTGTAAAGGAGAAGAGCATCAGGTATTCGCAAGCACTGCTCCTAAGTCTTTAACGTGTCGCATATACCTCGCAGTCTTACGCAATCTCTTTGAGGTCCTAACCGCTGGACGATTTTGGTCCAACCGATGTAGATACAAAAGAAAAAGGGAATAGTATGCAAGAAGGGTCAACCTAATGGTTAAATGTCTTTCTGACACCATCGTTTCTCTGACAGGGCAGAACTTCTCATTTTCTTTCCGCTCATGGGCTAGGTTGTGCTTCTAATCCAATTCCGTTCTGAGGGACTGGTCTTCTATCGCAGTGTAAGAGTGGGCAGGCATGGAAAAACATCTCAAATATACAAGTTCAGAACAATGATTGCTAACGTAGACAAGATCGCTGTACCATTTACCGCAAGTGACGACCCTAGGGTTACCTGAGCTGGAAAGCTCCTCAGAAAGTATAAGCTGGACGAGCTACCGTAATCGATTAACGTCCTCAAAGGTGAAATGAGCATTGTTGGACCGCGACCAGAAGTCCCGATGTACGTGGGCATGTTCACCGAGAAAGAGAAAGCCATCTTAACGGTTCGCCCTGGCATGACTGACTGGGCATCTTTGTGGAATATCGATGAAGGAGGTATCTTGGCCGGTAGCCCCGACCCGGACAAGATGTACGCCAAAGAAGTCAGACCAAACAAGATTCAGTTCCAACTAGCGTACGCACACACCAACTCCTTCCTTGGGGACGCCGGAATCATCCTAAGAGCATTAGCACGATCTTGACCCTAGAGACGCCCGATGATCCCGAGAGGCGGTTTGAGAGGATACTCTAAAAGGCGCTCTGTTGAACGAGGAAGACTGCTTTCCGTGGTGAGAGGACGGTTGCTTGCTGAAATCCGAAAATGGGTAGCGCTTGACGCCCAGTATATTTCTACATAACATGAGACCACCAGTCCTGAATTTGCAAAAGGACATTGGCTTTGGGTAGCGGCGTCTCCTCTGCGATTCAAATCTTCGAGGACCGCGAAGGGCTCCAAAGGAGAAGGGGGGAACATCTTACCCATCTCTACGGTGGTTGAGGAACTATCGCGGCCGGCAGCAGCATGATTGGCACCCCAAAAAGCGAGGATTTAATCAAGTTCAAGTCTTGGACAAAATGGAGTCGTTCGCAGTCTTCATGAGCAACTTCACTAAAATTCTACTAGGATGGCGGGAGAGGCAATTGCCCGAAGCTTTTCGAAGGGTAGCGTGAGGAGGCAACCCAATGACCGCTGAAGCAGTGTACTCAGTGATCGTCCCAGTCTTCAATGAGGAAGAAGTCCTGGATGAGCTTCACAAGCGACTTACTGCTGTCATGCAGAAGCGCGGTGAGCCGTACGAGATCATCTTTGTCGATGATGGCAGCTCTGATAGATCGATCGAGATCCTGAAGGCTCTATTCAAGCAGGACAAACACATCAGGATCATCCGTTTTAGCAGAAACTTCGGACATCAAATGGCAATCACGGCTGGACTAGACCGAGCCTCCGGGAAAGCCGCGATCGTAATAGATGCAGACTTACAGGATCCGCCTGAGGTCATTCCAAAGTTCATCGACAAATGGCGCGAGGGATTCGAAGTGGTCTATGGGTTGAGAGAAAAGCGATACGGCGAGAGCATCTTCAAGAAGGCGACCGCCTGGCTCTTCTATCGGCTTCTGAGGAAGCTTGTTGCAGTGGAACTCCCCCTGGATGTGGGCGATTTCAGGCTGATCGACAGGAAGGTGATCGATGCTCTCAGAAGAATCAGGGAGCAAAATCGTTATATGCGTGGACTAACAAGTTGGGTAGGATTCAAGCAAGCGGGCGTTCCATATGTGCGAGCAGAGAGAGCCGCTGGATCAACCAAGTATTCTCTCCGGAAAATGCTCAAGTTAGCATGGGATGGCGTATTCTCATTTTCGAGGATCCCTGTCAAAGCGTCGATGTACCTCGGGTTCTTGACCGCAAGTTTGAGCTTTCTATATCTCATTTCCATCGTCTTCCTGAGGATATTCGCCGGCACAAGTATTCGCGGGTGGTCTTCTATTATGGGGATTGTCCTTTTCTTGGGCGGTGTTCAGCTAATAAGCCTAGGCATCCTTGGAGAATACGTTGGCAGGATAAGCGAGGACGTGAGAGGCAGGCCGCTGTACATCGTACGTGAGTATGTTGAGCCGGACTCCGATGACTAAGTATCTAATCGTGTTGCTGTCCGTAGTATTGGCCGCCTGCGGACAGGTTTTATTGAAGAAGGGAGCTAGCGCTGGTACAAGCGTTATGGCAATAGCCGGAAGTCTCCATACCTGGGTCGGTTTGTTCTGTTATTTCCTAAGTGCGATAATGTGGGTTGCAGTTCTGTCGCGAATGGACCTAAGCTATGTCTACCCATTCACCATTGTGACTTATATCCTGGTTATGGTCGCCGCCCATTTCTTATTGGGTGAGAGAGCAGCGACCAAGAACCTGGTGATCGGATCTATCTTCATCATCATAGGGATTATTACGATTAATCTCCGCACTTGAAATGTGTGCTATCACGATTGACGATGCAGTCAACCAGTGTTGGGGTTTCTGCTGCCGATGGATTACACGATCCAAAGGAGAGTCTACACCGATGGCTTGGCAGTTCCCTGCAATCATGATGATACAGGATTCCGCCCTCACCTCCATTTGATGGATCAGTGTTCGCGTGGAATCGGATTAGGGCTGTGAGTGAGGGTACCCAAACTGACTAAGAGTGCATCTACGCAGGAGGAGGCAGAGCCAGATTCACATGGAAAAAACTTTCTACAGGGAATACTTCCATTTTGAAGAAAAGCACTGGTGGTTTCGCGGGAGAGAGAAGATCGTGACCGCCGTTCTTCGCAAGTACTTACTGGACACGATAACGCCGCAGATCTTGGATGCGGGAACCGGGACCGGAAGAATGCTTCAAGTGTTGGGGCAATACGGGGAAACAACCGGCCTCGACAAGAGTAAGGACGCAATTGGATTTTGCAGGGAAAGAGGCATAGAGAACGTGATCGAGGCCGATGCCGAATCAATTCCATTCAAATCCTGTTCCTTTGACCTTTTGAGCGCGATGGATCTCTTAGAGCATCTTGACAATGATGTTGCTGCTCTCAAGGAATTCCATAGGGTCCTCCGCAAGGACGGTTTGTTGTTGCTAACTGTACCTGCGTTTATGTTTCTGTGGAGCGCTCATGATGTCATTAATCATCACAGGAGACGTTATACTAAGAAATACCTCGTTAACGCCGTCAGGACGGCGGGGTTTAAGATCGAGAAAGCATCTTATTTCAACTCCCTGCTTTTTCCCATTGTCCTCCTGCAACGTCTCGTTAAGAGAGTCAGGAAAAGCGAAGTCGTGAAATCAGATTTGAAAGAGTATCCTCCCTTTGTAAATGCAGTTCTCGAGAAAGTGTTTGTGTTGGAGAAATTCCTGCTCCGACACTGCGATTTGCCAGTAGGGGTGTCAATTCTGTGCATAGCGCGAAGGGCTTGAGCTATGTCTTGGTAGACTCGTCTCGAAGAGAGTGGGGAACCCTATTGACCGAACGAGGCGGGATGCGGAGAATGCAGAGCGAGCAGCGGGTTCCCTCAACGACGCGTCCGTAAGATGGTGGAAGAGACACATTTTACAACAAGCTGGGTTTCTCGACAGTCTACAGAGAAGAGATTTCCTGCGAATGTATCTGCAGGCTATCCGTTCGCAACGCTACGAACAGCTGTCCGTGGAACACGATGTCTCCTCGACAGTAGGACTCGATGGGAACTCCGATTCGAGTACTTCTATGGCGTCTTGAAGGGAGGCTTCCGCTATCTTGGGGCAGCGGGGAAGACGCGACGGCTACAGCCGGCGTGTAGAATCACAGCTTTGCGGAAGTTCGCACGGAGAAGGTACAGGGTCTGAGGATCTAGTGGTGGTTGGAAGGAATGCGCGGGATACCTGGTGTTCACATCGGACCGCCCAATTCAGCGTGGACAGTGCGTGATGCGTTGTACTGCCTAGCAACGACAAACGATGAGACAAGGCACGCCCTCCACAAGTGGCTACAGACGATGGTTCGTTAGCAGGTGCTACAGAAGTGGATACCGGGAACAGGGGCAAAGCCCTGTATACCGCGGGAGCATGTCGGGGAATGTACACGGGGAGTGGTATTAGGATGATGCGGGAAGGATTGCCGAAGGCGCTGTGTATCAACACCCGGTCAGGGGATTCCACGAGTTTGTAGATTAGGTGCAGAACGAGGAGTGCCTTCTTGATTCAATCCGGAAAGAGATGAGGGAGAGACATAGTACGATGGAAGGTAATGACATAGGGATGAATCGAAAAAAACCAGGGATCTGGGCGAACCTGGATCATATTCTAGATTCAAATGCTCTGTACATCGTCTTGATTGTTCTCTGTGTCATTCTTTTCGTGGTGCAGATCAATCTGCCTCCATGTGAAAGGTATCCTGGCTGGGACGAGTTCTGGATAGACGTTAGACAAAGCGGTAAGCTATACTCACTGCGGTATGCATTAGCAGAAGGGGAATTGCCCTATATTGATCCCTATACAGGATTCGGATGGAACTTAGTCGGCGACCATCATTCGTTCTGGTCTCCTATCAACCTTTTCGTTACCGTGTTTTCCCCAAGCACGGTCATGGTTTTGGCCAGAATAGGTGTATTGCTACTTGGAGGTATAGGTGGCTTTTTGTACTTGCTGTTACTCACAAATAATAGGTTTACATCCTTTCTGGGTGGATTGGCTTATGTTACTACGCCTTTTGTGCTGAGTCTGATGTTCCCGATCACCTTTGGTTTCTACTTCGTTCCGCTCATGCTCGTCTTGATCCATAGGCTATTGGACCACATGAGTACGAAGAGATTGGTGCTTTTCGTATTCTTCTGCGCGATTGCAGTCGCTGCGTGCGACATTTACTTCCTGCCAGTCCTCTTCGCTGTGAGTTTTCTTTACACATTCGTCATCGCAAACTGGTACTGTCGGTCGGGGTTCATAGCATCTTTGAAAATCGCGTTCGCTTTGCTGCTTCTGTCCGCCTTATCGGGAGCGTTTTACATTGTCCCTCTCTACAGCAATCTGCGTGCCATCTCAGCCGCGCTCAGACCGTTCAGAACTCTGAATCTGTATCCGATGGGAGCTGGGCGCGTTGATTTCCTTTGGTTCTTCAGGCAGTATGGGTTCGAATCCCTCTATAAGCCTCTCGAAGGTTCAGCGCTTCTACTGTACATACCATCGGCGTTCTATGTCAGCATCATAATCGGATTATTGTTCAACAAGGTTGTGTTCAAGGACAAACGCAGGCAAGTTGCGGTGCTAGCCTGTCTAGTTTTTCTCGGGACAGTGATGTTCTTAGGGAGTGTGGCGTTTTACAGCCCTCTCTTTTTCAAGATTTTCCCAAGTCTAGTGGAAGGCGCAAGAGGTGTTCTCCGAGTTCACATAAACCTTATCCCATTCGTAAATTTGCTTGCTGGATTCCTATGTTTTGCAGCAATAAGCAATATAAGAAGCAAAAGAGTCCGGATAGGATTATATGCCCTGGTAGTAGCAGGTTCGTTGAGTACTGATTTGTTGTTATTCGGCTCCTGTCGAGTATCAGATAGGCCATTTGCAAGTTCCAATATTATACACATTTATTTCAGAAACACATGGGACGCCTTACCGTGGCTAAACATTACGTACGTATTCCTTTTGATGTCTCACACTCTCCTACAGAGGTGGCGAAAAGATGGGACCAAGCGGTTCATCCAGGGGAGCTTCATCCTATCAGCATTCGTCCTTACATTGGTAAATGTGTCTGTCTACAATGAGTTGCTCGTCCAAAGCAGTCCCCGATCTTTGACTAGAAATCCATATCGCTGGGCCAACTACCTATATAGAAAGGAATGTATAGATGAGAAAATAGATAGGACTGATCTGAACTACAGAGTACTATATGCGGGTGAAGGGAAAGTAGTAAGTTCCAGTGGTAGAGATTGGCGGTTAATTGCGGAAACGGAGCTTCACACCTGGGATCGTGAAAAAGCCCTGTTTTCCTATCGCGAGTTCACTCACCCGTACACTGGGTTGCTGCGAGGGACATTCCATCCAGAGGGCGGATTCTACCGGTCGAATATCTTCCCCCCACTGAGTGCGGAGGTTGAGCATAACATGAATACTATCAGACTCATGGGGGTTAAGTACGTAGTGAGCGCGGGAGAGAAGATAGAGGCTCAGGATCTTGTTCTCAGGGGAGAATGCAGATCAAACCACGGTCCGCCTGGCATATACAAAGAGGGAAACAGGTGGGACATATACTATTCAGAGGGTGGCCCCATTTACATATACGAAATGGTCAATCCCATGGGCATTGCTTTCCTCGTTGACAAGTATGTGAAGGTGGGCCTAGGAGATGCTTTGTTGGTTCTTTACGAAAACAAACAGCATCCGTGGGAGCACAATCTCGTTCTTCTCGAGGCAGACCCTGTCGACAATTATGAACAAGGCGATGAGGGTCTTGGAGACGCAGTCTATGGACTAGAGAGTGAAGCACAGATAACGCGAGAAACATACAACACGATCGAAATAAAAGCGAGCTCTCCCGAAGAGGCATACCTGGTATTGAGTTATATATACAAACCAGATTGGAAAGCATATATTGATTCCTCAGAAGTTCCAATCTATAGAGCCTATGGCGGATTTATGTGTGTGCAAGTGCCGGCGGGAGTGCATACTATTACGTTCAAATATTATCCAGTCGATTCCTACGTGGGGTTTGGAATCACTGCTGTTGGATTCTTGATTCCTTTTTGCATTAGCATAGTACGTAGAGCGGCGAGAAAAAACATACGACAAGGCTGTAGTTTCTGACAGTGCTGAAGGTAGAAAAGGGAGGTCAAGGAGTGTTGAGCGTGCGCGCGCAAAATGTCAATCGACTGCAGGGAGCAGACGTTCTGGTAGAACTACAGTGTGGGTGATTTGGGAGGATAACTAAGGTGGGCTCAGAGAGGAATATGAAAATATGTACGGGCTGATGACATCAAGTTATTGAGAGGCAAGAAACAGAGTTGCGCTGATGGGAGCCAATCGATCAGGGGTGGATGGGAAATGCTGGATCTGATGAGAAACTGGCAAGAAGGAACTTGTCTCCCTTTTGTTTCGGTCATCATACCATGTCGGAATGAGGAGATGTACATCGATAGATGTCTTAATTCTATTCTTTCTAACGACTACCCACGGGACAAGATCAAGATACTAGTTGCTGATGGAATGAGTCGCGATGGCACACGCAGTATTGTCGCCGCGTTTGCTGAGAGATATCCGTTCATAAAGCTCCCGGAAAACACCAAGGGAAGCTTCACTGCCGGAGTGAACTTGGGCATCAAGCATGCAAGTGACGAAATCATTCTGATAATGGGATCACATGCTTGTTACGAGAAGAGATACATCTCGAAATGCGTGAAATTCTTGATGGAATACGGCGCCGATAATGTAGGTGGTGTTGCAACTTCTACACCGTTCAAGAATACGCTTATGGTTAAGGCTATTGACTTTCTTTGTCTCATCCGTTCGTTGTGGCCAATTCCTATTTTCGAATCGGCAACAAAAGGCCTAGATAGGTTGATACGGTGTTTGGCGGCTGCTACAAGAGAGGGGTTTTCGAAAAAATCGGCCTGTTTAATGAGGACCTTTTCAGAAGTGCTGATTTGGAGTTCAACATGCGGTTAAGAGGTGCTGGTGGAAAGATCCTGCTGGCAACTTCAATTGTTGCGCACTACCATCCCAAATCCAGCCTCAAAGACTTCCTGATTCACTCGCTAAATGATGGCTTCTGGGCCATCTATCCTTTGAAACTTGGAAGTAAGCCCTTCTTTCTGAGGCATTTGATCCCACTAGCATTTGTCTCGAGCCTAATTGGTTCAGCGGCGCTCTCTGCAGTGTCTTTATTCTTCTTGTGGCTTTTGGGAGGGATTCTGTGAGCCTATGCTTTGGCCAACATCGGATCAGCTGTTCATATTTCGTTGAAGGAGCAGAGCCTCGAATACCTGCCAGCACTCCTTATTAGCCTTCCTTGCCCGCCATATACCTTATGGGTTAGGTTCCTTATACGGTCTTGTACGAGTGTTAACGGCAGCGCGGTTTTGGAAGAATCGACTGGAGCGCATTCGGACGGAGGCGATTGCTTCGCAGGAGCAAACGGGAGGTTGGCCGAATGGTAAAGCGTCTGTTTGACCTCGCAGTTTCTTCAATGGTGCTTCTGATGTTGTCTCCTTTGCTGTTGGCAATTGCTCTTCTGATCAAATTGGATTCTAAGGGACCAGTCTTCTATCGTGGTATGAGAGTAGGTAGGCTTGGAAAGCCGTTTAAAATGTATAAGTTTAGAACGATGGTCGTTAACGCAGATAAGATTGGGGGGCCGTCTACTCCCGGTGGTGACCCTCGGCTGACGAAAGTTGGAAAACTCGTGAGAAAATACAAGCTCGACGAGTTGCCACAGCTTCTCAACGTCCTCAAAGGTGAAATGAGCATCGTTGGACCGCGACCAGAAGTCCCGATGTACGTGGATATGTTCACCGAGAAAGAGAAAGCCATCTTAACGGTTCGCCCTGGCATGACTGACTGGGCATCTTTGTGGAATATCGATGAAGGAGGTATCTTGGCCGGTAGCCCCGATCCCGAGAAGATGTATGCGGAAGAGATTAGACCAAGGAAGATCCGGCTTCAACTGGCGTACGCACGCAACCATTCTTTTTGGCAAGATCTCAGGATTATCTTGGAAACGCTTAAAGCGATTGTAGGTTGTATGGGTGCCCAAGACCTTAATGCCCGTTTTGAGAAGTTTCTCCGGGAAGCTACTCCGCAAAGCAAGCCCCCCTAGCTGCCTTCATCGGAGCGTTCTATCAATTGGTGAAAGAAGATTCTTCATAGCTTGACGACTGGTATAGTGTGTTGTACGATGCAAAGCCGGACATCTAAGAATTTGGGAAAAGGAGAAGTGTCTTGAGCTATACCATTACTCGCGAACTCCTTTTTTGTTTGTATAAGACGATGCTTCGGACTCGATTCTTCGAAGAGCGAGTAGCTAAATTGCTCGAAGATGGGGAGATTAACTGCCCAACCCACCTTTACATTGGTCAGGAGGCAATCGCAGCCGGTGTCTGCAGTGCCTTGCGAAACGATGATTGTGTCTTTGGGACGCATCGGTCCCATGGACACTACCTTGCTAAAGGTGGGGACATGAGGCAAATGATGGCCGAGCTGTTCGGCAAACAGACTGGTTGCTCGAAGGGCCGGGGTGGTTCCATGCATCTGACGGCGCCAGAGGTGAGGTTCCTTGGTTCAGCCCCAATCGTCTCTGGGATTATCCCATTGGCGGTTGGAAGCGCGTTGTCCTCAAAACTGCAAGGGAAGGACCGTGTGAGCGTGGCCTTCTTTGGGGATGGAGCTGTGGATGAAGGTATCTTCCATGAGTCCTTGAATTTTGCGGCGCTAAAGAAGTTGCCCGTGGTCTTTGTGTGCGAGAACAACTTCTTTTCCACCCACCTTCATATAGTGGAGAGGCGTGTCAACGACGATATCTTCAGGATCGCTGATATCTATGGGATGCCCGGTGTGAGAGTAGATGGGAACGATGCGATCGAAGTCTACTCTCTGGCGGCTGAAGCCGTCGCTCGTGCCCGAGGCGGCGAAGGACCAACCCTACTTGAATGCCTAACCTACCGCTGGCGAGGACATGTCGGCCCGGCCTGGGATCTAGACGTTGGGTTTAAAAGGAAAGAGGAGCTCCCCCAATGGCTTGAAAGGGATCCGATTGCCTGCCTGGAGAAGCATTTAATAGGGGACGGAGGGATCTTCCCCAAGGAGCTAGAGCAAATATCAAGGGAGGTTCGACAGGAAGTTGAAGAGGCTGTTGTGTTTGCTCGCCAGTCCCCCTACCCCGATGAAAAAGAACTCCTACGTCATGTCTTCAATGACAATGATGGCTTGGGAGGCTGATTATGCGGAAGATTAGCTACGCAGATGCCATCAGGGAGGCTTTGGCCCAGATGCTCGCACGCGATCCTCGCGTTTTCGTAATCGGCCAAGGTGTCTGGAGCCCGTGGTACGTTGGCACAAGCATGAAAGATCTGGACAAAGAGTTTGGAAAGGATCGCATCATTGATACTCCCGTTTCAGAGAATGGTATAACCGGTGTGGCCATTGGCGCGGCGCTAGCTGGCATGCGGCCCGTGGTTGTCCATCCGCGCATGGACTTCATGCTGCTGGCCGCTGATCAGATCGTCAACGAGGCCGCGAATTGGCACTACATGTGTGGAGGGCGGGTGAACGTCCCGATCGTGATCCGTCCCATCATCAATCGGGGAGGGGAACAAGCGGCACAACACTCGCAGGCCTTGCATGCATGGTTCATGCACGTACCGGGAATCAAGGTTGCTATGCCGAGCACACCATATGATGCTAAAGGACTTTTTGTCGCTGCCGTTGATGATGAAAACCCAGTTATGTACATCGATGACCGCTGGCTCTACAATGAAGTGGGGGAAGTTCCTGAGGAGCCGTACTCTGTCCCTATTGGAAAAGGTGTACTACGACGGGAGGGAAAAGATGTTACTGTAGCTGCTATTTCGTACATGGCGCACGAAGCCGTGCGTGCTGCGGAGTGCCTCGAAGAAGAAAAGGGCATCAGTGCTGAGGTACTCGATCTTAGAACTCTCAAGCCGCTAGATACGGATCTTATTTTCCAATCGGTGGAGCACACGGGAAGGTTGGTCGTTGCGGATGGTGGTTGGAAAACGTGCGGGGCCGCGGCGGAGGTCGCCGCCCGAGTTGTGAGTGAAGCATTCATACATCTCAAAGCACCGATTGCAAGGGTAGCGCTCCCCGATTGTCCTGCTCCCATGAGTCCACCGCTGGAGAAGGCATATTATCCCAAAGCCGAGCAAATTGTAGAGGCTGCAGAGAGAGTCTTGTGGTGGTCTAGTTGATGATCTAGAGGAGGAGAAGGCAATGATGGATACAGCGTGGAAGGTTCGGTTTGTGGATTATCCGGCGCAGTTCCAGAAGATGGGAAACGAGATCATGGAAACCCTGAACATCGTGCTGAGTCGGGGTGATCTTATCCTTCGTCAGCAATTGCAAGAGTTTGAGGAACACTTGGCTGATTTTGTTGGGACAAAATATGCAGTTGGTGTCAGTAATGGTACCGATGCTCTGCATTTAGCATTACGTGCAGTTGGAGTAGGTCCGGGGGATGAAGTCATTACTGTCTCGCATACGTTTGTGGCCACTGCAGCAGCGATCCACCATGCAGGTGCCACGCCCGTCTTGATAGACATCGATGATGATCACAACATGAATGTCGATCTTGTTGAGGCTGCTATCACCTCGCACACTAGGGCGATTATGCCAGTCCATCTGAATGGGCGGTTATGCGACATGGGGAGGCTCATGGAAATTGCAGAAAAGCATGATCTCTTGGTCATTGAGGATGCAGCGCAGGCGTTGGGAGCCTCTTTTCAAGGAACGAAGGCTGGTGCGTTTGGCTTGACTGGTTGTTTCAGCTTCTATCCTGCTAAGCTGCTGGGGTGTTTTGGGGACGGCGGTGCGGTGGTGACGAATAGCAAGCAAATCGCTGACGGGATAAAACGATTGCGCCATCACGGCCTTACAGAAGAGGGAGAAGTGTCCTGCTGGGCGTTCAATTGTCGATTGGACAACCTCCAAGCGGCACTTCTTGATTTGAAGCTTAAACAATTGCCCAAGTGGATCGCTAGAAGGCGAGAAATAGCCCAAATCTATCATAACCAATTGTCTGAGATTGGCCAGCTCAATCTGCCACCCCCGCCGGCAGATGGGCCTTTTTTTGATGTATATCAGAACTACGAGGTGGAAGCGGTGAATCGTGACCGGCTCGTGGCGCATCTGAAGCAATCTTGCGTCGAAGTGTTGGTACAGTTTGGTGGCAAAGCCGTGCACCATTTCAAGGCCCTTGGACTGGTGCACTTCAGGCTCCCACGCACCGAGTGGATGTCAGAGCGGGCGCTTATGCTGCCGATGCATCCAGAGCTTGGCGATGACCAAGTGGAATACGTAACAGATGTCATCGCTCACTTTTACTCCGAGTGAGATTTGATGAAAAGCTACAAGATGGTCATGGGGATAGAAATAGGAGGAGAATAAGAGTATGAGTAGTATTTCCTCTGTCACTGTCATAATTCCTTGCCGTGATGAGGGGCACTACATCAGTCAGTGCCTCGACTCCATCGTTGCTAATGACTACCCAAAAGAGCGGTTCGAGATTCTAGTAGTTGATGGGATGAGCAAAGATAGGACGAGAAGCATGGTAGAGAGCTATGTTCAGCGCTATCCCTTTATTCGACTTGTGCCTAATCCCAAGAGAATCTTCCCCTCTGGCGTGAACGTAGGTGTCCGTCACGCGAAGGGTGAAATAATCGTCATAATGAATGCCCACAGCACCTACACCAACGACTATATCTCCCAATGTGTGCGGTATTTACAAGAGACCGGTGCGGACAATGTCGGAGGAGTTCTGACTACTGTTCCTAGCTCCAACACGCTTATAGCTAGGTCCATTGCTATTGCCTTATCTCATCCCTTTGGCACACTCACCAGTCACTTCAGAATAGGGGCAAAAGAACTTAAATGGGTAGACACCGTAGCCTTTGGGTGTTATAGAAAGGGGATCTTTGAAAGGGTGGGGCTTTTTAACGAGGATCTTGTACGAAGCTCAGATATGGACTTTAATGTTAGGTTGAGAAGAATAGGAGGGAAGATCCTATTGGTACCCAGTATCATAGCTTACTATCGCCCACAATTTAAGCTTTGGCGTTTCTGGCGGCATAACTTCCTGGACGGGGTCTGGGCAATTTATCCGCTGAGGTTTGGGAGTCCGATCTTCTCCCTAAGGCATCTGACTCCCATCATTTTGCTGTTTGCTTTCAGTGGATTTGTGACATTAGCGATTCTCTGGCCCGTGCTTCTATGGCTCCCGCTGAGTATGCTTGGAGGATACGCCCTCATTGCTCTTCATGCGTCAACAAGAATTGCTGTGCAAGAACGGAAGCCCAGTTATGTTATTACCTTACCATTGGTCTTCATGGTTAGACACAGCGGTTATGGCCTTGGCTCCATAGCAGGATTATTGCGGGTGATAACTTCTCAGTTTTTCTGGAAGAGTGTCTTGCGATCTCTGTTGGCGAAATGAATTAGAGCTATGAAAAAAATCGTAATAGAAAGGGGAGAAATGGTCGCCCCTGAAAAACCATGCCTGGGATAGGTAATAAAATCTAGGAGTATCTGCAAAATGCTTTTCTACGGTCGATTTTCAACGCGTTTGAAGAATCTCTTGATGCACTTCGTGGGATCCCTATCACTCTGGATTCTCAGTCTGCGGGTTATAAGGTTCTGTATGCAATCGCACGTGTGTAATAAGTTCTGTTAAACGACTAGCGTTATTCTTTAGATTGTGTACGGCAGCAGGGTGCGCTAGGGATAGGGGGTAACGCAAGTGAAGGGTTACCTGTGTAGGTTTTCTCTAAAGAGCTATGGGAAGCGAGCGTTGTTTTTTCTGGGCATTGATATCGCCCTCATAGCCTTTTCTATGTGGATAGCCTTCCTCCTCAGGTTTGAAGGCCAAATCCCTCAAAAGCACATGGGGGACCTTTGGATCCTTATTCTGCTTGCTGTAGGGGTGAAGGTCCCTATCTTCTACCTCCAGAGACTTTATCGAGTAACTTGGTCTTACGTGAGCGTTCAGGAGCTGATATCGGTTGTTAAGGGGATCTTCTTTGCCTTCCTGGTTCTAGGGACCGCTCTTTTCATTCTACGGACCACTGCGATCTTTGTTGGCTTCCCTAGGTCGGTCCTATTCATCGATTTCTTTCTATCTCTCACTCTGATTGGGGGATTCCGTGCAGCGAAACGGGTGTACCTGCAGTTTGTAAAACGATTTCCTGCGGAGGGGAGAAGGACCTTAATTGTAGGAGCCGGCGATGCTGGAGAACAGCTCGTGCGGAGCGTGCTTGCATCTACCGACGCTGAGTATCTACCGGTTGGATTCGCGGATGACGATCCGGCTAAATTGGGTACGTCTATCCAAGGAATCAAAGTTTTGGGACCAAGAAGTGAGATCCCCAGGTTTGTGAATACATATGATGTGGAGGGCCTATTGATCGCCATGCCATCTACCTCCTCCAAAGTTATCAAGGAGACGGTGGAGATAGCCAGAGAGAGTAATCTGAAGTGGATGAAGATTCTTCCCGATATCAGCAAGCTCCTTTCTGGCAGAGTGAGGTTAGCGGATGTACGCGAGGTCCAACCGGAGGATTTGTTGGGGAGAGAACCGGTCAGGATTGAAACCATACAGATCGAAAATTACCTAAAGGATCGCTGTATTCTTGTTACCGGAGCCGCTGGCTCCATTGGCTCGGAGCTCTGTCTCCAGATTGCAAAATTTCTGCCGTGCAAGCTCGTCATGTTGGATCATGAGGAAACGGGTCTCTTTGAGACAAAGCGGAAACTCGATAGAGAATCTCCTAAGATCGACTGTATCGCCATATTGGGCGATATAAAAGATGAGGGAAAGATAGAGAGAATCTTTACCCAGCACAAACCAGAAGTCATCTTTCACGCTGCTGCCTATAAGCACGTAGAGATGTTGAGGGAGCATCCTGATGAGGCGGTGAAAAACAACGTCCTTGGCACAAGAGCGCTCGGCGAGGCTTCGATCAAAGCCGGGGCAGAAAAGTTCATTCTGATTTCTACGGATAAGGCAGTAAATCCGGTTGGCGTGATGGGGATGACCAAGCGGGTCGCGGAGCTCGTCATCCAGGACCTCAACCGCCAGGGGCCGACCAGGTTCGCCGCGGTGCGGTTTGGCAACGTCTTGGGAAGCCGGGGTAGCGTCATTCCCATTTTTGAGGAGCAGATCAAGAGGCGTGGCCCGGTGACAGTGACCGACCCCGAGATGCGTCGCTACTTCATGGTTCCTTCCGAGGCGGTGCTCCTGGTCCTGGAGGCAGGAGCCATAAGCAAAGGTGGGGAGATCTTCGTTTTGGACATGGGGGAGCCGGTTAACATCTTGGAGCTTGCCCGGGAGATGATCAGGCTCTCCGGATACGAGCCGGACAAGGATATCCCCATTAGCATCATCGGGTCTGGAGAGGACGAGAAGCTCTTTGAGGACATCCTGACGGCGGAGGAGGGTACCGAAGCTACTAGGCATAGGCAGGTCTTTGTCGCCAGGATGAACGCTTATTTGACGGGAGATAAGCTATCGGAGTACTTACGGAGGTTGCAGGAGCTGGCAGATCGAGGCGCCGGTGAAGAGGAGATCAAGGGGATCCTCCAGGAGATGATCTTCGGCCATAAGCTGGGCATCGAAGATAAGGAGAAGGAGTAGGGAGGGATGCCCTCGGCATTCATGTAGTGCCTAACACTTGATCTGACAGTTGCCTTTCCGGGGCCGGACGTCCAGCTAAGCCGCAACTATCAGAACAGCATTGCTGATTTAGGAACTTTGCTGGTACAATTTCTTTACCGTATCCCTTTAGGTTTTGAATCGTGTATGCAGGGGTGCACTGCATCAAAAGGCTTTGTTTAGGACCCTCTGGGTGGTTTAACTGGGAGAGGAACTCGGCCCGTCCCATGGAGTAGCGAGGCTTACTCGACAGGACCTGTGGAATAAAGACGAGTGGGGTTATTCCATGGGCCAAGGTAAGTTCCGGTTGCAATACCTCTAGAATCAAGATAGCTTTAAGGTGAGGTGATTTCATGACCGTGCAAGAGAAAATTGAGCGTCTGAAGCGTGAGAGAACCTCTCATTCTACAGAAGAGCTCGATCGTCTGGGGTGGGATCGCTATGAGGAGATCAAGGATGAGCTGGAAGCTGAACACCACGGTGAGTATGCCGTGATCGAGGTAGACAGCGGCGATTATTTCGTGGGGAAGACTGCTGAGGAGGCCTTTGAGCAAGCGGAAGCAGCCTATCCTGAAAAGGCTTTCTGCTTAATTCGGGTTGGATACAAAGCAGTACATAAGCTGAAGCGGTCATGATCCAAGGATATGTCAACGAGGCCTTGGAACCTATGGTGGAGATAGGCCTTAAGCGAGGAGAGGTGATAGGAACTATCCCTGCCATCGTCGATACTGGATTCAGCGGTTATCTATGCCTGTCCGAGCGACATGTGGATAGGATGGCGACGGCTTTTCACCACGTTGAACGCTACGAGTTAGCCGATGGAGAGGTCATTACAAGGGATGTGTTCCGAGGCGTGATCCGCTTTGATGATCAAGACCGGAAGGTCGATGTTATTCTGACCGCCTCTGATGATACATTGATCGGAGCCTCCCTATTCAAAGAATACCAGGTGGCTATCGATTATCCCCGGCGTCATGTCCGTATGGAACGAGAGCAGTCAGCTAAAGGGGATCGCTGGGGCCTCTTACCTCGCCGATCGATTTGAGGCAGCCGGAGATCTGGGGCTGGGGCCGTCGCCTTTCTGAAGGGTGAGCCTTCAGCACTCTTGGCATTAATCTCCGGATTAGGGGTATTGTTGGCCGCGCTCTATTATGGTTTTGGCAGACCGGCCTTATTGTCTTCATCCCATAACTCCTGGATCTTGGAATGAGGGCCAGGGGCCGTTCAACGGCTCAGTTATACATAACGCCATAAATAATTGCGCATGTTAAGGCGCCATGGTACACTGGTCTCATGAGGCCGTTAATGGTTTCCGAAGCGGGCACGGTTGTCCTCGCCTTGCAGGACGAGATCAGGCGCTCACCCGAGTCCCGCTACGATCACCGGCTGCACGCCGTATTGCTCGTAGCGCAGGGACTGACCTGCCCGGAAGCGGGCCGGCTTCTGGGTGATGCACCGCGAACTGTGGAGTACTGGGTCCATCGGTTCGAGGAGCGGGGCTTGGCCGGTCTGGCGGAAGGACAGCGGCCGGGGCGACCAAGACGACTCACTGACGAGCAGCTTTCCGAGGTAAGCGTGGTCCTTCGAGGCTCGCCAGCTGAGGTGGGCATGGGCACGAACCTGTGGGATGGCAAGACCTTGGCCGCGTTCATCGCTGAGCGCTACGGGGTGACCCTAAGCGTGCGCCAGTGTCAGCGTATGTTCAGGCAGCTTGGCTTCCGCCTGCGCAAGCCCCGCTCGCTGATCGCCCACGCTGACCCGGAAGCGCAGGCTGTATATAAAAAAACTCCGCGTACTGACCAGCGAAGGCGGAGTGGATCTATGGACCAGCGATGAAGTGCGCTTCCAGCAGCACGGCTCCCGCTGTCGGATGTGGGTCCCTCCAGAAACAACTGATCCTGTCCTGCTACACCACCCTACCCGGCGCAGTGTGGGGTATTTCGGGGCGGTGCGGTTGCGCGACGGCAAGCTCGTGTTCCGCCGCGAGCCAGACAGGTTCAACGCCCACACGTTCCACGAGTTCCTCAAGCAGCTGTGGCGCTCCAGCTGGCAGTCCGGGCGGCCGGTCGTGGTCATCGTAGACAACGCCAAGTACCATCATGCCAAGCTTCACAGGGGATGGAGGGAGAACCATGCCGGGCGGTTCGTGTTGGACTTCCTGCCACCGTACAGCCCTGAGCTCAACCCGTGTGAGCGGGTGTGGAAGCTTGTACGTCGCTTGTGCGTTCACAACATGTACTTCCCCTCCCTGGAGAATGTTACGGCGGCCGTGGAAGCGCAGTTCTCAGCGTGGAGCTCAGGGAGCGACACCTTGAGACGACTATGCGCAGTTACTTAAGACACTCTGTATAATTGAGTGGCTCACCGGGATCAACGGAGGAAAGGCTGTTTTGGTTTTGATCGCGCTAGAGTTTGTTTTCGGCTTGATCAGTATTTCGCTTTGTCTGTAAAGAGTCTTAAATGTGCATTGATCACTTCGGCGATCGGGATCTGTACTAACCAGCACTTGATCTGACAGTCGTCTTTTCTGAGGTGGGCTGGCCGGGGAGGATGCTCCATCGTGCTTTCCGAAAGATGTACGGTTCCTGGAGTTTCTTTCGTCGCTTCATGGCTACAACTTCGAACTGCTGCGCGCTGTGGTCGACGTCAACAGCCGTTAACGTCTGCTGCCTATACAAGCGTTTCACGAAGAGTTCGGTTCGATAAAGGGTGTAAAGGTGGTGCTGCTTGGCCTTGCGTTCAAACCGAATACGGATGATGTAAGGGAAGCACCTGCTTTGGATGTCGCACGATTGCTGGTTGAGGATGGCGCTCACGTCAGTGCGTTCGACCCCAAGGCAATGCAGAATGCACGCCCTCTACTGCCCCCAGAGGTCGTTTTGTGTAACTCAGCACTGGAAGCACTTAAAGGCGCACACGCCGTGGTTCTGGCTACGGAATGGCAGGAGTTCTCTGAACTGCCCTGGGAGCGGGTAGCCGAAGTGATGGTCCCATCCCGGGTGATCTTTGATGGTCGCAACGTATTAGATGGACGCAGGCTCATGAAATTAGGTTTTCGCTATCGAGGTGTAGGCCGAAGTGGACCTCGGTGGAAGGGAGATTAGTGAGTGGTGAGTAGTAATAAGTGGTAAATGGTGATGAGTGACGTGCACGGTTGTCTTCCCATTCTATAGTAACTTGTAGATTCGTTAGGTTGAAAGTAGCCTAGGAGTCTTGCTACACGGATTTTTGCGGACCTTTACTGGAGGGGGAATGTCACATGCCCGAGAAGCGAGACCAGACTGAAGTAAAGATAGGGATCTCTATTGAAGAGTTGATATCTGCTGTCAACGAGCTGGATGAAGAGCGCAGGGAGTCCCTGATCGAGAATCTCCTAGCTGCCACGAGCCCCGATTACCTTCGCAGCATCGAAAAGGCAAGGATGGATTATGAGCAGGGTCGAGTCCTTTCCCATAATAAGGTATTCGGCAAAGTGAGAAAGAACTAGAGGCAAGGCTTTGGAGTACGAGCTGGTATATACCAAGCGCGCGGCAAAGGATATCTCTGGATTGAGCGGTTGACCATTGTTTTTCAATGGCATATAATGGCCCTATTATGGCAGCAAGGAGGGCTGATCGATGAAGTCCGTTGCGACACATATCACTATTCCTGAAGCGCTTCTTAAGGAGATGGATGAGCAAGCGCAGAAAGAACATCGCAACCGCTCGGAGTTACTACGCGAGGCCATCCGCCTCTATTTGGAGGAGCAGAGAAGAAAGAACATAGAAGAGCAGCGGCTGAAGCGACTCCTTCAGGGGCTTGAGGAGTCAGCAGGAAGCTGGAAGGATGAAGCTCATCCTGAGCTAAGGGAGCGTGGTGACGCCGCCCGGCTACGGAAGGATCTCTGGGAGCATGATCAGAAAGGGATTGTACACTACAGTCGGTAGGCTTGCAGAAGCGATATGGCGTATCTCATCGATAGCGATGTTCTGATCTGGCACTTGCGGGGTCATGAACCAACGGTTCAGTTGCTGCGAACATTGGCTCAAGGAAGCCGGGAAGAAGAGGCAGTGTTGCCATTGGGGTGCTCGGTCATCTCTGTGTTTGAGGTGCGGGTGGGGATGCATCCGGAAGAAAAGGCGAGTACAGAGAGATTTCTAAGCGCGCTTGAAAGATATCCGGTTGGTGAGGTTATTGCGGAGAGAGCAGCCGATTATTACCGTGCTTTCGTGAAACAGGGAACTACCCTTCACATCGCCGATGTTATCATTGCCGCAACGGCGGCAGAATATGGACTGACTTTGGTAACCTATAATCACGATCATTTCCCAATGGAGGACATCCGTCTCTATACGTCCATGCCGGAATTCTAGCGCCGAAAAGAGGGCAAATCGCTCTTCCGCACCGCTCTTTCGCACCGAAGTGGAGGCTCGCATTGGATTTTACAGGTGCGGGGAGGGCCTTCATTAGGTAGACTGTCTTCTTGACGGGGGTGTGGCTCCTGGGGTTCGCAGTCTCGAACTGCTCGGCTCTGAAATGCCGCCCCCGTCATCTGTGTCATCCAGGAACGTCTGCCGGGATGATGCCGAACGTGTGGCCTTTGTCTGTAGAGTTTTTCCAGTAGCAGTTCTTCTTGCCCGTTCATCAGGTGCTATAATGAGGTCAAGAGCATCTGTTCACTGTTTTTGGGGGGACGGGTATGCCGAGTCGACATGCGGACTGGCTCAAACAGGCGAAGCGGGATCTCCGGCATGCACACCATGCTCTGGAGGACGGTGACTTTGAATGGACCTGTTTCGCGGCCCATCAGGCGGCAGAGAAGGCGGTGAAGGCCCTTTATCAAAGCCTGGGAGCGGAGGCTCAAGGGCATTCAATCCGTGCCTTCCTGGACCGTCTGCCTGACGCGCATTCTCTAGGGGAGAAATTGAAGAAGGCAGCCCGGGAGCTGGATAGGCATTATATCCCCTCTCGTTATCCGAACTCATACTCTGAAGGGGCGCCTTTTGAATACTATGCAGAAGAGGAGGCACGAGGAGCGATCGGGCATGCGGAGCGGATCATCCGATTCTGTGAGGATCATCTGGTTGGACCGAAAGGCGGTCCTTGAGCGTCTCCGGCGGGCGGTTAAGGAGCTAGCGGCTGCCCATCCCGAGGTTGAACGGGTCTTACTCTTCGGCTCGTTGGCCCGTGGGGACGCTGTTCCTGGGAGTGACGCCGATCTGCTCATTATCTTGACAGAATCCGGTTTGCGCTTTCTCGATCGGATTCCCCAGTACACGCCCTCAGGTTGTGACATTGGCGTAGAGGCCTTCCCTTACACTCGGAGAGAGATTGAGAAGATGCTCAGCGAAAACAATTACCTGATTAAGCGGGCCTTGGCCGAGGGGCTGGAGATTTTCGGGAGGGAAAGGGCAGAGTGATCCGGGGGCTGGTCTTGGAGAGTGCCGTGAAAGCTGGAGGTATGTCGTTGATGACAGCCCAGGTTGCGCAGCAAGGCCGGCGACCGTACATGTAGAAACCAACGTTTGATCTGACAATTACGCTTTCTGGAAAGGCTGTCCGGCTAAGCCGCAACTGCCAGACAGTCCTCCTCACTCATATCCCAAATCTTCTCCTTTGCCAAGTCCAGGTTCTCCTCGAACGTCTCCATCGGCGTTCGCCCTCCACATCGCTTGCCTTGGTGGACACGCTCGGTGTTGTAGCGCTCCAGCCAGTGGTCAAGATCTTCTTGTAGCTCTTTGACGTCACGGTAGATCTTCTTCCGAAACGCTACCCGGTAGAACTCGTCCAAGATCGTCTTAATACTCCCACGTAGAATGTGTCCTTCATCTCCAAGATATCCAACGTGCTCCGTCTCAATCTCGCCTTGGGCGATCTTCTCTTCCTTGGCCTTCTCCATCGCTCGCAGCTGCGCTTCAGTCAGCACCTCACCACCGGTCTTGGCAACGTGCTCCTCCAGCCGTTGTAGCCGCTTGGCGAACGTCTCCAATCCATGCCGGAGCCACACACAGTGCGCTCCAGCCGGTGAGATGAACAGGCCGCGCTGACGGAGGGTCTCCGCCGCCCGTTTCTGCTCGAACGCCGGCTCCTGAGAGCGCAAAGGCTACTACCGCCTGTTCCACCTCCTCACTCACGCGATTCTTGATGTTGGGGGTGCGACGGCTCTTCTCCTTCAGCGCTTCCATGCCGCCGTTCTCGTACGCCTTCTTCACCCGGTAAAACGTGTCCCGACTGTAGCCCATCACCCGGCGTGCCTCGGACACATTCTTCAAATATGCAGCCAAGTCGAGCAGATTCATCTTCGATTTGATAAGCTTCTCTGCGGTGGTCATGGTTTCGTTCTCCTTTCTGGTTATTTGGTTCCCGGAAAGGATACGCCGTGACCACCTCTTCCCAGAGTCACCCTGTCAGATCAAGTCGTGACTACTGCATTTATACATAAAGCGCGACGTCAACGACGTTTGGAGTATTCCGCGAATCGGTGAACAAGCTCTTACTTTCTTGTACTTGCTAATGCTAGCCTTTGATGTTAATCTCACTTTGCGGATGGTGGTCAACAATGCTTAAAACCTATGCGGCTAAGTTGGAAGAGCGGCAGATCGAGTCTCTAAAGCGCCTTTCCAAGGAGACGAAGGTCCCTCAGGCGGAGCTTCTGCGCCAAGCGGTCGATCTTCTGCTGGAGCAGTGGCGGGGCGATCAGGAACGGTTAAAGTTTATCAAACGCCTCGATAAGCGCCTTGAGGAAGATAGGGAAGCAATGGAACGGCTTGCTAAGCTATGAGATATCTTGAGGCCGATGAGGTGCTCCTAATCCATGAACGCATCTTGGATAAGTTTGGTGGAGCGGGAGGACTTCACGACTGGGGATTGCTTGATTCCGCGGTGAATCGTCCCCGTGCCACCTTTGGGGAAGGGGAACTTTACCCGAACATCTTTGCCAAAGGAGCTGCATTGGGTCATTCCCTGACTCTCAATCATCCCTTTGTGGATGGTAATAAACGGACCGCCTGGGAGGCGATGCATACCTTTATTGAGGAGAACGGATACTCACTCCAGGCGGAGGGTGATGAGATCATTGAACTGATGCTCAGAATCGAGGATAAGAGCCTGGGAGTGGAGGAAATCACCCAATGGCTCAAGCAGCGATCTATCCCTGTGAGCGGTCCAGGCCCCGGGGTGTGACATCGCGCCCGCACCTGTCGCTCACTAGATAAAGCTAGATAAAGTGGGGTCTTTACTTTCGTGGTGGATATTGCTCGGGGAACGGTCCTCGCACTGAAAGTAGGGTAGGAGATCATAAACCTGGGAAACGATTGGCCTGTAGCCATTCTGCAGTTGATTGAGCCAGTCGAAGAATTGGTAGGGAGGAAAGCACGAATCGATCGGCGACCGGCCCACCCTGCCGATGTGCTGGCTATGTGGGCTTCCATCACGAAAGCTCGGGATCTCTTAGGTTGGCAGCCGACGATAAGTCTTGAAGAACGGCTTAAACGCACCGTCGATTGGTACCTGGAAAACCGCGAGTGGGCGAAGGAGATTCAGGTTTGAGCAGCAAAAAGCGGTGAATTGTGAATGGTGGGAGGGAGTCCGAAGTCAAGGGCAAGGTGCGGATGCATACCATATTTTGACTTGGATTCAGCACTTTGCTAAACTAAGAAAAGTGGTTGGGGGCGGGAGGAGATGCCTATGAAGCCTGAGGTGATCGATGAAATCAGGCGTTACGTGGAGATGGATCGCGAATCTCTGTTAGAGCGCGGAGTTGAAGCTCTCTTAAGGGAACGCAGGCGCAATTTGATGCTGGAAAGGCATCAGATCCTCTTCCGATACCACATCTCAAAGGCTGTCGAGCTGGAGGAGAGAATCCGATCCGGAGATATCGAGGAACATCCAGCTTGGGAAGATCTCATCACGTTAGAGAACTTGGAGGATGCAATCCATAAGCTCGATGGATATCTTCGAAGCCTACAAGAGACAGCTTGAGCTCGCCAAAGAGCGGTTTAGCCATATTGTCGAGGATGGCAAAATCATCCATACACCGGGTGAATTGCCTCAAAAACTGAGGTTGAAGATCATCGACGATTCAGTAGTAGATGTCTTTCTTTCCGCAAGAGGTCGGTATTCTTATCACTGAGAAAGGCGGCATATCAACGGGACCATTTATCGGCATGACAATGCTCCTCACAAACGGTGGCAGCATATTAAGACTTTTCCCAAACATTTTCACAATGGCTCTGAAGCGGATGAAGATGGTAAAGAAAGTTACATTAAGGAGGATCCTCTAGAAGGTTTCGGGGGGTTCCTCAAATTTATCGATGGCAGACTGGCTGAGAGAAATCATTGAGTTGGTTCTTCCGGAAAAAAGGGGACAGGCTGCTTTTTGGTGAGCAGTGAATGGTAAATGAGTCTGGGTGCTCTACCATCGGATTTACAGGTGCGGGGAGCGCCCCTGTTAGGTAGACTGTCTTCTTGACCGGTCTGCCTGTGCGTCGCACGTAGACAGGGGTGTGGCTCCGGGGGTCGGAGTTTGAATTGTGCACTAGAGTGCTAGTTTGTAGTGGGTGGATCTCGAATTTCTGCTGGACAGAAGGATCAGGGTTTATTACCCAATCGAAAGAGCTTTGGGTAGAAGATAGGTAGAGATTGCCTCGATCCCGGAGCTATCGCATAATAGAGTTTATCTGTCCTTTCTAGAGAGGCGGGACAACAGGTGGACCGATGAAAGTAAAGGACCTTTCGAGCGAGGAGCTGAAAGCATTGATCCACGAGGCGGTGGATGAAGCGCTACTCGAGTGGGTTGTCGACCCAGATCAAGGGCTGGAGCTGCGGGAAGAAATACAGGAACGGCTCAGGCACTCCCTTGAGCGCATTCGAACGGAAGAACGGGGCATACCGGCGGAAGAGGTGGCTAAGAGGGCTGGGTTGAGTTGGTGACGGCTTACCAGGTAGAGTTCCTTCCCCAGGCTGCCGGCGAACTCGCCGCGCTGGACAAGGCGGTTGCGCTGCGTGTCCTGAAGAAGCTGAAGTGGTTGGCTGATGACTTTGAGGATTAAATTCCAGAGCCTGTGGGTGGCGAGCTGAAAGAACTGTTCAAGCTTCGTGTCGGGAGCTACAGAGTATTTTATTCATTCGATCGGGAGGAACGCATTCTGGCCATCCATCCTATAGGACATCGGAAGGATGTCTAAAACGGTCATAAATCCTTAGGGCTGTAGTGACTAACACTTGCTCTGACAGTTGTCCTTTTCGGGGCTGAATATCCGACTAGTGTCACGTCTGGTTAATCTCTTGACAATGGATGCGGATCGTGCTACGGT
>CAZOUO010000005.1:0-43362 GCA_964582975.1 uncultured Thermotogae bacterium
TATTATCCTGCTAAACAGCTTGCCTACAGATGCATAAAGCGTAAACTCAGGCTAGGAAATTGCCCTGTCTTTCTTCTTGCGTTCGCTAACTGGCTATCGAGCCCAAATGCTGCTCTGCAAGCCCAGACCCTCAGAATCCACTCCTGTATTGCAAGACGTCGCGCTCAAGAATTTCAACATGAAATTGATATACATTCCCGGTGATTTAGTTGATTCATAGAAGAAGATGACAACGACGATCGAGAATCAGAGCAGGAGAATCGACTTGCATCGCGCTCATTTCCTCTGATAATACGTAGTGCATTATGTGCTCTTCGGCAAAGAAGATGGAGCAAGGCTGATAGAATCCACGTTTGCCAGAGAAGCGCCTATGAGCGAGAAAGGAGGTGATCGTTTAAGAACAAGAGGCAAAGATACAAACATGGGTCAATCACGTAAGGAGGGAAACGAACTATGAAAGTCAGGTTGCTGTTCATAGCGTTGTTGGGAATGGTTGTGTTGGTGGGAGCAAGTGCCCTGGCTCAGGACGATGTTCTGACTTTCGGCGTTACCGCTGAGGCGGAGACGCTCGATCCGCACATCAGCATCGATAACAACACGTGGCGGGCGATCTACTATTGCTATGATCGCTTGGTGGAGTACGTAGGGGGAACGACCGAGCTTCGAGCGGGACTTGCCGACTCCTGGGACATTTCCGATGACGGGTTGACCTACACGTTCTATCTGCGCGAAGGGGTCAACTTCATTGACGGCACGCCGTTCGATGCAGAGGCCGTCAAGTTCAATTTTGACCGACTACTAGGCATCGGTAAGGCCCCTTCGGGGACATTCGGCTTCGTGGAATCGGTCGAAGTGGTCGATGATTACGTGGTGCGCTTTACGCTGAACGCGCCCTTCGCGCCAGCGCTGTCGGCGTTCGCCACCGACCAGGGCTGCATCGTCAGCCCCAGTGTCATGGAACACGAGGTGAACGGCGACTGGGGCCAGGATTGGCTGGCCGGCCACTCCGCAGGCACAGGGCCGTTCTACGCCGCGGAGTGGACGCGGGGCCTGCGGTTGGTCCTTGAGCGAAACGACGACTACTGGCAGGAGCCAGCAAAGCTCTCCAAGGTCATTCTAAAGTACATCCCAGAGCCTGAGGATTTGCGGTTGCTGCTGGAGAAAGGCGAGATCGACATCGCCGAGAAGCTCACCGTCGATCAGATCGAGGTATTGAAAGGCGTTCCAGGAATCCGCGTGTTCGAGGCGCCGAGCTTTTCTTGTCACTACGTCTATCTCAATTGCCAGAACGAGTACTTGAAGGACGTGCGGGTCCGCAGGGCCATGTCGTACGCGATCGACTACCAAGGGATCGTGGAATTCCTGTGGAAGAACACCGCTGTACAGATGGAAGGCCCCGTCCCGATCGGCTTTGCTGAGCATGTTTCAGTCTACAAGTATTCTCAGGACCTCGACCGCGCACGCGCCTTGCTCGAGGACGCCGGTTACGGCGACGGCTTTACAGTACGGCTGATACACTCGCCGACCGTCCCCGAATGGCGGCCGATGGCGCTGGTGATCCAGGAAAACCTGGCCGAAATCGGGATCACGGTGGAGATCGAGAGCTACGCCTGGGCGACGTTGCGCGCCAAGCTGGACGAGGGCGACTTCGACATGTCGCACGGATATTGGACCCCCGATTACGCGGACGCGGACATGTTCACGTGGTTCTGGTTCTTCTCCGAGAACTGGGGCCTGCCTGGAAATCGCGCCTGGTACAAGAACCCGGTGATGGACGATCTCGTCACGCAGGAGCGAGTGGAGGTGGACACCGAAAAACGAATGGAACTGTTCCGGGGGATCCAATGGCTCGGGGTGAGCGATGCCCCGTATCTCTACCTCTTGCAGACCAACTACCAGCTGCCGATGCGCGATTGGGTCAAAGGCTACATCTACAACCCCATGCTTCTCAATATGCCGAACTTCTACGGCATGACCATCGAGAAGTAAATTCTCTCGTGTGCCGGGGGTCTGCCAACGCGCAGGCCCCCGGGCCTTGGGGAGAAGCATGAATCTGTACGTCTACGTCGGTCGGAGGCTATTATTTTTGGTCCCGACCCTTCTCGGTGTTCTCGCGATCACGTTTCTCATCTCCCACATCGTTCCGGGCGACGCAGCGCAGTTGATCGCGGGGCCGCGGGCGACGGCGGAGATCATTCAGCGGATTCGACAAGAGTACGGTCTGGACAAGCCGCTTCACGTGCAATTTGCGGTGTACATCAGTCAAGTTGTCCGCGGTGACTTCGGGCAATCGATACGCACCCGGCGTCCTGTCTCTGCGGACATCCGCGACTTCTTCCCGGCCACGTTTGAGTTAACCACCACCGCAATGTTCCTCGCAGTGATCCTTGGGATTCCCCTCGGCATCATCTCGGCGGTCTATCGCAATCGGTTGTTGGATCACGCCAGCCGGATGTTTTCGGTCACTGGCGTATCGATGCCGATTTTCTGGTTGGGGCTTTTGATGATGTTGGTCTTTTACATCCACTTGAGCATCCTGCCGGGCCCTGGAAGGATCAGTGGCGACCCTCCCGATCATGTCACCGGACTCTATATCTTGGACAGCGTTCTGACTTGGAATTGGAGCGCGTTTTGGGATGCGGCTCTCCATTTGGTGATGCCGGCGTTTGCCCTGGCCTTTGCGGTGCTCGCCCGTGTCACCCGGATGACGCGATCCAGCATGTTGGAAACCTTCGACCAGGATTTCGTGCGGACAGCAAGGGCGAAGGGCCTTTCGGAGCTGTGGGTCGTCGCTAAGCACGCGCTGCGCAACGCGTTGATTCCCACCTTAACGGTGGTGGGGCTCGCCTACGGCGAACTGCTCGGTGGGGCGGTGGCGACGGAATTGATCTTCGCCTGGCCGGGGATGACCCATTACGTCGTCGGTTCGATGACCTCCCTCGATTTTCCAGCCGTCATGGGCGTGACCCTGGTTATTGCGTTCATCTATATCCTCGTCAATCTCGTGGTGGATGTTACCTATGCGTTTATTGATCCGAGAATCCGATACTGAACCGACGCGCCGTAGGGAAAGTGAATGGCGGCGCACGCTTCGCAGGATTAGGAAGAATCGACTCGCCCTCGCAGGGTTCGCGATCACGGGGATCTTGATCCTTCTGGCCATCCTCGCTCCGATCATCGCGCCGTATTCACCCACGAAAATGAGCCTGCGGGATCGTCTCAGCTCTCCCAATGCCAGCCATCCGTTTGGCACGGACGACGCCGGCCGAGACATCCTGAGCCGCGTGATTTATGGAAGCCGAATTACTCTTCGGATTTGCATTATGGTCGTCGGATTGACGTTAGCAATCGGAACTATGTTGGGGATCGTTTCAGGATACATCGGAGGGTGGATCGACGAAGTCATCATGCGGCTGAACGACGTGTTCCTCGCGTTTCCGGCGTTGATCCTCGCGATGGCGATCGCCGCAGCGCTGGGACCGAGCCTCGAAAATGCCATCATCGCCATGGTCGTGATTTGGTGGCCGCGGTATGCCCGGGTTGCCCGCGGGCAAGTGCTCGCCATCCGCGAAATTGACTACGTCACCTCGGCGCGCGCCTTGGGTGCCACGTCGTTTCGTATCATGGTCCACCACATTCTCCCTAACTGTGTCTCTCCCATCGTCGTGCAGGCGACGCTCGACCTTGGAGAGGTCGTGCTCACAGCGGCCACGTTAAGTTTTATCGGGTTTGGCGCACAGCCACCCG
Source organism: uncultured Thermotogae bacterium (assembly GCA_964582975.1). Lineage (GTDB taxonomy): Bacteria > Bipolaricaulota > Bipolaricaulia > UBA7950 > UBA9294 > CAZDDA01. The sequence continues at coordinate 3,748 of CAZOUO010000005.1, forward strand.
CACCGGAGTGGGGAGCGATGATCAGCGTGGGAAGAAATTTTTTGCGCGACTACTGGTGGTATCCGACCTTCCCTGGCTTGGCCATCCTGGTCACTGTGATGGGCTTCAATCTATTGGGAGACGCCGTGAGGGACCTGTTGGACCCACGGTTGCGGCGCGGGGTGTAGGAAGTAAGAAAGGAGAAAGCGTGGAGAGCAAAGAGCGATTGGTGCTCACCGGGCCGGTGGGGGCCAAGGCGGCCTTCAACGGCAAGGAGACCCTTTACTTCGGCGGCACGAATTACTTGGGGTACGCCAGCCGTCCCGAGTTGCAACAGGGAGCGATCGAGGCGTTGAAGCAATACGGCACCTGTTATTCGGCGTCTCGCGAAACAACCGGAACCGGGGTGTTGCACCTCGAACTTGAGCGGGCACTCGCGGGTTTTAAGGAAACCGAAGACGCCTGCATCTATGCGTCCGGATACATCGGCAATCAGATCGTGTTGAGTGCCATTGCGGGTGTGGACGATGTGGTTGTGTGCGATGAGTGGGCCCATCCCAGCGTCATCGAAGCGATCCCCCGCGCAGTCCGCGAGGTCAAGTTCTTTCGGCATCACGACGCGGGGCATCTCGCCGAGACGCTGAAGAGCGTAAAACGCGCGATCGTTGCACTGGACGGCATCGACTCGGGGACCGGCGACATAGCGCCGCTGCCCGAAATCCTCGAGGTCCTGCCCGCGGGTGCGTTTCGCGTGCTCGTCGATGATTGTCACGCGACAGCGGTCCTGGGGCCCAATGGCCATGGCACGCCGGAGCATTTCGGGATCCAGGCCCCCAACGTCCATCAAACAGAGACGATGAGCAAGGCGCTCGGGAGTTTCGGAGGGTTCGTCGCGGGGAGTAAAACATTCTGCGACAGGATTCGGAAGGTATCAACGACCTACATCGGCTCTACGCCCTCGCCGCCCGCGGTGCTCGGCGCTTGCCTGGCGGCGGTTGAACTGGCCGCGCGTGAACCCCACCTACGGGAGCGGTTGCGGGAAAACGCACGCTACGCCGCTTCCAGGTTGACCGATCTAGGGCTTGAAACCGTCTACAATGGGGCACCGATCCTCTCCGTGAAGGGGCTCGAAGAGGCCGACGCCGAGCGGGTTCATCGATTGCTGTGGCAGCGGAACATCCTCGTTCCGTTCGTTCATTACCCCAAACCGGATGCACCGGGCCGGTTGCGCCTTGTAGTAACGGCCACCCACACCCGAGAGGACATTGACCGGTTGTGCGACACGTTGCAGGGACACGTTTGAAAAGTCCCAAAAAGGGTGAATGTCGAAGGGACACTTAGCGGCCTACCGCCGGACTTCACAGGTGCGGGGAGATCCCCCTGTTGGCCGTCTTCTTAACTGACGAAGGCCGCTAAGGTTCGCACAGAACCGCTCGAATCGTGGACTTCGAAGGAAAGTAGGCATTCCCGAATTCCCCGGGAGAACCTTATGCTGTGGCGACAGCGAAGAGATGACTCCGGCAGACCAGATTTGAAGAGAGGATGACAATATAGCGACTTGGGAAGTGTATCGAAGCATGAGGAGTTGACATGGCGCACGCTTTCAGAGATGTCCCTACTGCGGTTTCGCTCCACCTACCCTGCACTTGTCATGGCTACCTCCCTGCGGCTGCGAAGCTGGCTCTTTTCACAACAGAGGGGGATCACACCCAAGGGCCAAAATCATTGGGCACCCGCCTACTTGTGCACGCAGGGCAAGCGCAGTTGGCTTCAACCTCAGATCCAACATGGGCAAGTCCGTGGATCGCCCCGTCTTTTTGGTCGAAACGGCTAAGTATCGGAGCTACTAAAGATGGGTCTTTGCGTTCGTACATGAGGAACACACTGTGAGCCACATAGTCGGCTGCCTGAAGCAATCTAGTTTCCCTCATCGAGGCGAAGTAGGGGATATCGCTTAGATTTCGAATAATCCCCCATTGAGTCCCTAGTGATCGAAACTCCTTCACCCAAAGCCTGGAGCGTTGATCGTATTTCCCTTGCGAGAAAACGAGTAGCCCCCGTTGCTTGTCATCATACTCATTGGCTCGTCTCATCAGGAAAATATCAAAACGTCTGCATAGGTCTTCGGTGGCTAGGCGGACCGCATCAGTTCCATAGCATGCCGCGTCTTTGCGAACAGCCGTCGCGAAAAGAACAAGCCCGGGATGGCGAGTATTCAAGATGGCGTTCCCAATGTCCTCAATGACCCTTTTTCGGGTATCTTCGGACACTGTCCTCCAAAACCCTGTTCCTGAGCGAATCTTGCTAGCGTGAAGGGGAACAGGTTGTTCGTTCGGGAAGTGTATTTGTTGTATACCTTCAAGGTTGTTGCGAAGGTAGTATGTCTGTCTTTCGAATAGGGCACATCCTCCTAGTACGAAATGCTTGTCAGCTGCATCGTCCGGATTTCCCGAATCGTCTAGGTACAGTAAATACATGTGCCGAGTATACTAAACCGAATACTCAGCACAAAAAAGGCGACTGCCGGCTTTCGCCTCTGGGCTCCATAAGGGTGCCCCTCAGTCGCAAACAATACTATAGAGCGAAGTCACCGGGATGTCAAGTCCAGTTTTGTCGTGGTTCTATCTCAGTTCTGTTCCAGTTCTAGCAGACTCCTGTCATCCGAGCGACGCACTCTTGACGTTCTCGACTGCTCCGTCCGCGATGGTTGCGCCGACGGTTAAAGTGTCGTTTGTGCACCCCCGATAGGCTCAATATCATCCCCTTGCACTTTCTAATCCCTCAACCGATTGGCGACGAAGCCGAACGGCATGCCGCTCCATTCGGTGGTTCCGGCCATCAGCCCTGTCTCGTGGGATTCCGGGGACATAATCCATATTTTGCAGTTGTACGTAGGCATCATTGGTATCCACGCGATAGGACGACGCATTCGCAACCTTTTTTAACCCCAAGTTCCTTGAGGTGCCGCTGAGCTTCACCTGGGGGGTCAGCGAATGGTCCGCCTATGATGGCTCGTTGGTTGTTGCCCCCACCTCCTAATCCCCCAACCGATTGGCGACGAAGCCGAACGGCGTTCCGTGCCAGCTCGTCGTACCCGCGAGGATCCCGGCTTCGTGCGAGTGCAGGTAGCCGTGGAAGCTCTGCGACCCGCCTACGAAGTAGATGTCGAACCAGATCTCCCGCGGGTTCGAATTCGACAGCTGCCCGGAGACCGGCACCGCCGTTCCCCCTTCTGGCGTGTACGTACCGGTGATCTGGGGAGAGGGGATGATCGCCATCAGCGGGAACTGGACGTCATCGAACTCGAGTACGCCCTGCCAGCCGTCGTGGTTCATCTCCCATCGCCCGAGGAACGAGCTCGCTCCGACCGGTCCTGCAGCGGGCGTCCCAGCGAGGAACGCGTCCTTGGTGCCGTAGAAGGCGTACGTCTGGCCGTCGCGATTGTCCGACATCGTCCCCGCCAGGGTCACCGGATCCTGCGTGAAGACGTAGCCGGTGAAGTGGAGCCCCTGGCGATCTCCGTAATCGAGGTTCGGTACATCCCAGTCGATCCAGAACTCGATTCGGTGATCGTCGATCCGTCCGTTGATGCGCCGCGCGACGCCATCGTGCCCCCAGTAGGTTCCGAGTCGCCAGTCGTTCTCGCCGTGAAGTGCCATTGACGTGAACAGGCCCGAGAAGCGGTAGATGTCGAGCGTTCCCTTCCACCCGTCATGATCGAGGTTCCATCGCCCGAGGAGCATGTGGTCCTGGTAGGGGTACGGCGTGTCCGCCGCCGCGCTCGTGAAGTAGCCTGCTTCCACGACGAACCCACCTTCCACCCAGTCGTAGCTCATCAGCGTGTAGCCCGCTTCGCCGAACCCCAGGGCGGGCCCCCACGAGTTCTTCACGATGAACACGCGGTCCGTGTGGCGGTACCCGACCATGAGCATGGCATGGCCGCCGCAGTCGTCGCCGGTGCCGGGATCCCAGACTCCGCTCATGGGGGTCGGGTCGGCACCGCACAGCGCGGCACTGAAGGCCACCTCATAGCCGCTGGCCATCACCGTCTCGTACCACGACGGATCGCGCAGCGAACCCGTTGGGCAGAAGACGGCCAGCTCGGCCCGGAACCGCGCGTTCTCCAGCGCGAGCTGCGACAGGTTCGTTGGATCGAGGTTGTAGTCGTCCATCGCGACCTGGTTCGTGCCGGCGGCGCACCGGCTCGCCTCCCAATCGAGGTTCGGATCGACGATGGTGGCGTACGGAAGGTGGGACTCCAATGGAAGCCGATACCGGGTGAATAGCTGCATCTGGTAGGTCAGATTCCCTCCGTCCCAGGCGCCGAGTTGGTTCTCGCGACACGAGGCCTGTGGTTGAAGCTCCTCGGTGAGGTGGCTCATCTTCTGAAGGAGCTGCCCGAAGCGCTCCGACAGGTCGAGATTGCCGGCGTAGACGCGGCGGTATCGAGCCTCGATCGCCGCGGTCGTTGCGAACTGGACGCAGGTGCCGCCCCACTGGTCCTTGATCGGTGTCTGGTAGGGCCTCAGGTCTACGGCATCGGGAAGGTCCTTCGGCGAGACCGCCAGCGGCCCGGCGGCGGGCTCCTCAGGAGCGAATCGCTCCACGTACTCCTCCCAGTTGTCCAGTGAATCCAGTGGAAACGTCCTGCCGTCCGCCAGCTCGACGACAGGAACCCCGTCCACTTCGCTCACGCCGACGACCGTCTGATTGTCACCGGGAGGCTCTGGCGGAAAGAGCCAATCGCATCCAGCGAGGCTGAAGATCAGACCCACAACACAAGCGGCGATGACCACAAAACCGCATGTCCGTCCGAACCTCATCGCGCTCACCTCCTTTGAACCAACGAAAAAGCCTTTCTATACCTTAACAGCAAAGAAGTGCAACGAACAAGGCCGCGACGCGGGGCAAGTGACCGTCTCCAAAAGCGATGGTTGAAACTCGCCGTTGGAGATAGCAGCTTCGTCTCGCGAGCCGACTAATGAATCATGCTGGCGATCAGTTCTTGGAGCGCTGCTCAAACAGGGTGCGGGCGTTGATCTCGAATCGGCCTCTCCCTGCGGCGATCCAGGCGTCGAATGGCGCGGGAAGGCTTTCGGCCAGGGCGTCCTCCACGCTCCCCTCGCCCGCGATTACCTCGTCAATCATCTGCTGCATTGCGACGATGTACTGGCGCTGCAGCGACAGGTTTTTCCTGGTCCCGCGCGGCCCGTGGCCGGGGACGAAGGTCTCCGCATGGAACGTGTCGGCCTCGTCGTGCCACGCGAGCCATCCCTCCAGATCGCAGCTTCCCATGTAGGGCTGCGCAGCGAAGAACGTGAGATCGCCGGTGAATACAACCCCCTGATCGGACAACACGAGATAGGCGTCGCTTGGCGTGTGCCCGGGCGAGTGCTCCACGAGCCGGACGCTGCGCTTCGTGCCATGAAACACTAATTCTCTCTCGAACGTGAGGTCGGGAAGCGACAATCGGAGATTGGGCAGCACGGCGTGTAGGTGCCGCCAGCGGGAAAGCGTGATCTCGCGATCTTTTTTCCGCTGAGGATCGGTTTCCTTGGCGAGGCTGTCGGCTTCTTCCTGAAGCTCCTTTTCCAGCAGCTCGGGGTTCTCCTGGTAATGACGCAGGTTCACGATTGATTCCGGCATCAACTCGCGGGTCTCGGCGGTGGCGATGATCGTGGCGTCCTCGGCGAAGGCCTGATTTCCGCACCAATGGTCCCAGTGCATGTGACTGTTGATCAACCAGGAAGGACGACGGCCGGTCAGAGAACGCGCGACCGCGGCGAGATCCTCTCCGGCCTCGGGTGAGCTGAACGCGTCGAAGACGAGCGTGCGGGCGCCGAGGTCGATGATCCCGGCGTTGCTGTGAACGATGCCGTCGGGCTTTCCCAGCGCCGCGTACACGCCGCTCGCCAGTTTTTCGATCGTGAAGAACTGCGAAAACGCAGCCTGGTTGTTGTTCAAAAGATGACCCTCCTGTTCTCTGCAGTTAGTGGTGTACAGCCCGCTGGGGCTCAAATGCTACTGGCACGGGCTCGCGAGGAGAGACCTCCTGTAATTGGTAGCTTGGTAAAACGCTGAAAGGAACCGCTGTTCGGAAAGTGGAAGGCGGAGGCGCTTGACATGTTAGCCAAGGCTTTGTATAATAGTTATTAGGTTATAAACCATACATGGAAGGAGGTCGCGTCTATGACTCAAGAGGCAAGCAGACCGGTCACAGGCCGGATCCTGCAGTTTGCCTGCGATTGCGTTTCCCATCTGTTCCAACCGATCAGAGATCCGTGGTCCTACGTCAGCCGCGCCGGGCTGATCTCAAGCGAGACCAAGGAGATCGTCCTCAACAAGACCTACCGCGAGCCGAAGACCGTCACCCAGTTGGCCAAAGAGATCGGCCTCTCCCAGCCCGCGATCTACAAGCACGTCCAGGAGCTTTTGGCAAGCGACATGCTGCGGGAGGCGGATATGCCCGACGAGAGGAAATCCTACCGAATCGAGAAGTACTACGAACCGAACTTTCCGGTGCTGCTACTGGAAGACGTGGCCCAATTGGAGCCGGCGTGTCGCAAGGTCGCCGCGGACGTAGCTAGAATCTACTGGGAGCACCGGGATGAACTGCGGGAGGCGTTTGCCGGCTGCTCGCTCGAGGAGCGCGGATACGCCCTGGAGGACATCCTCGACTACCTGTACAGCAAGATCCGCCGCCTGGGCCGTCAGATCCTCGACGAACAGGGGTTCTTTCCTGAGCTTCCCACCCATCGCGACGGGTCCCGATGGGTCTACTGGGCCGAGGAGGTGGCGATCGAGGAAGAAGAAAAGCAGGTAACAGCACCGTCTGGAAAGGAGGAAGGTACATGAGCCTGACCGGGATTCACTTTCTACTGAGCTACCGCTGCACCGACGAGTGCGATCATTGCTTTCTGTGGAGCGGCCCCAAGGCAAAAGCCACGATGACCCTTGCCCAAATCCGCGACGTGCTCGGGCAGGCAAAGGATTTAGGTAGTGTGGAAACTGTTTTCTTTGAAGGGGGCGAGCCGTTTCTGTTCTACCCGGTCATGCTCGACGGCCTACGCGAGGCTGCTGCTTTTGGCTTTGAGACAGGGATTGTCACCAACTGCTATTGGGCGACCTGCGTGGAGGACGCCGTGCGGTGGCTGCGGCCGCTGGCCAAGATTTGGATCGGGACTTTGAGCCTGTCGAGCGACCTGTTCCACGGCGAGGCGATGATGACGCAGGCCGCGAAAAACGCGATCGAGGCGGCGAGGAAGCTGGGCCTGCCGGAAAACACGATCACGATCGAGGCACCGGAGCGCTGCGCGGCCGCTGACCAGACAGACACAGGCGAGCCGATCACCGGCGGTCCGGTCCGGTTTCGCGGCCGTGCGGTGGCCACGCTCCTCGATGGCGTGCCGCGACGACCGTGGGCCGAATTCACCGAGTGCCCGGACGAGGATTTCTTAAATCTTGGCCGGGTGCACGTGGACACTTTCGGTCATTTGCACCTGTGCCAAGGCCTGCTCATGGGAAACCTCTGGCAGCGGCCGTTGAAGGAGATTGTGGCAAGCTACGATCCCAGCGCCCATCCGATCATCGGCCCGTTGATCGAGGGCGGCCCGGTGGCTTTGGTGCAGCGATACGACCTGCCGCACGAGGATTCCTACGCCGACGCCTGCCACCTGTGTTATCTCGCCCGTGACGCCCTGCGGACTCGCTTCCCAGAGTACCTGGCTCCCGACATCGCCTATGGGGATCTCGAGGAGACGACCACGTCATCAACGAGCGCAAACGCGTAAGAAGGACGATCTACTAAGTCAAAGGGGACGGGATGTGCAGTGATTGGTTCGACCTGATCAAGCTCCATCACCGGGAGCTGCTTGACATCGCCGAACGCAGGCGTCTGCTCAAACAGACCAAGAGACGGCGGACGACTGCTACGCGTCTTTTGGATCGAATTCTCCTCTGCTTAGGAAACTCTCTCATTCTAGCCGGACAGTGGCTGAGGCACCGCCGGCAAGCGGCGTCGCCTCGCTCTTCAGGCAACGGGAACCGCATCCAGGCGCCCAACTAGATTTTGACATCTGTTGAGCGTTTGAATCCTCCATATATCGCCATCGGCGAGCGATTTTCGACGTCGAGCGATATACTCAGGTAGTAACAGGTGGTCACTGCGTCATCATTCAATGTGGGGAAAGGATGTTTCATATGCAGACGATGCGGCTGGGACGGACAGGGCTTGTAGTCTCGCGGGTGGGTTTCGGCGGTATTCCCATCCAGCGATGCTCCGAGGACGGTGCGGTCGCCGTGGTGAGGCGATGTCTTAGGTTGGGCATCACGTTCTACGACACGGCCAACGGCTACACGACCAGTGAGGAGAGGATCGGAAAGGCTCTTTCTGGCCGAAGACGCGACGTGGTCATCGCTACTAAAACCACCGCCCGAGACAAGGCGACCGCGGCCGAGCACCTCGAATTGAGCCTGAAGCGACTGGATACGGAGTACCTCGATTTGTGGCAATTCCACAACGTCTCCACCTCCGAGGCTTACGAGCAAGTGCTCGGACCTGGAGGGGCGATGGAAGTGGCTCAGGAAGCGCTGAAGGGGGGCAAGATCCGACACATTGGCATCTCCAGCCACTCGATAGAGAGTGCCCTTCAAGCGGTGACGTCCGGCCGCTTCGAGACGATTCAATTCCCGTTTAACTTCGTGACCAATGAGGCAAAGGACGAGCTGATCCCACTTGCGGAAAGGCACGACGTTGGCTTCATCGCGATGAAGGCGTTCGCCGGCGGGATGCTTCAAGAAGCGAGCCTAGCGATTAAGTACTTGCTGCAATTTGAGACCGTTTTGCCTGATCCGGGCATCGAGAAAGTTGCAGAGATCGAAGAGATCGTCGACATCGTCAACGGAGCTTGGGAGCTGACCTCGGAGGAGCAAGACAAAATAGAGACTATCCGCGCAGAAGTGGGGACCCGCTTCTGCCGCCGCTGCGGCTATTGTCAACCCTGTCCCCAAGGGGTAGAGATTCCTCTACTCATGAACTATGAAAGTTTCTTGAAGCGATTTCCTCAAAAGCACATGCTCGAGGGCTGGGTCGCCGAGGCGATGGAGTCGGGAAGAGACTGCATTCAGTGCGGGGAGTGCGAGGAACGCTGCCCGTATCAGCTGCCGATCAGAGAGATGCTCGCAGAGGGCCTGGAAGCCTACGACAAGGTCATCAGTAACCAGGATTAGCTCGTTGAGGATCGAAGTGATCGATCTACCTTGAGGGCTAAGTTTTCGTCAAGAAGACGCAGGCTACCCTTTGGGAATGTCAAACTCGGCGGCAAGGACGGTATGATCGGACGGACGGTCCGCAAGCCTCGGTTCGAGGTCGATCCACGCTCTTCTTGATCGATCGGCAAGTGGGGCGGTGGCCCAGATGTGGTCCACCCGCCATCCCTTGCCGCGGGCCACGCCGTCTTTTACCCGGTAGTCCCAGAACGTGTACTGGTTCGGCCCCGGAACATGCTTTCGGAAGACGTCGACGAAGCCCCACGCCTTCACCGCTGCGAGCGCCTTGTGCTCGTCCGGATGGAAGCCGACGTGGCCCAACAGCCGCACGGGATCGTGGACATCGATCTTGTCCGGGGCGACGTTGAAATCCCCCACCCACAAAAGTGGCTTCTGTGGAGTGAAGTGCCGATTAAAATAATCCCGCAGGCGAGAAAGCCAAGCCAGCTTGTATTGGAAGAATTCTGTCTTTGGATCCCGTCCCTGGGGGACGTACGTATTGACGATCGGGATTCCGCGAACTTCGGCGGCGAGGAGGCGGGATTCGTCGGGAGGGCCGTCATCGTCGAGTCCGTAGCGGATGTTCTTGACGTCCGTTTGCTCTCGAATCAGCATCGCAACGCCGCTGTATGACTTCTCCCCACGGAACAGAGGTTGGTAGCCGACCTTGGTGAACGCTTCCTTGGGGAAGGCATCGTCCTGGACCTTTGTCTCCTGCAGGCAGAGCACATCCGGGGACTCCTTTTCCAGCCACGTAAGGATGATCGGAATCCTCGCCCGCACCGAGTTCGTGTTGAAGGTTGCAACCGTAAGAATCATCGTGTGCCTGCCACTATTCTACACCAAGGTGGACCTTGGGGGCCGTGCCTCAAGTGTGTTGTTGCGGCAAATCTGGGGAGAAGTCGCGCAGGGTCAACCCGCCGGCGAACTCCCGTAGAATCGAGTTTCCGGGGACGTCCTCTGAAGGATACGGCTCAAACCACCGCAGGAAGGCGAGCAATCGCTCGGCCTCGATCCGCCACTCGGGCCGCCTGACCTGAAACAGGAGCGGCTCAACGAGCGGTTTTAAAACCGCTAGCTCGTAGGCCAAGGCTGAGTTAAACAGGATATCCGCCCGCTCCTGGTAAGGAAAAATATTCTCCTTCTCTCCCCTTCGGACACTCTCCCATAGGGCGAGGGTATCAGCAGCTTGGTAGCCTCGGGTGACCGCGTCACGGACAATGCGGCGAATGAGGCGGGTATCGGTGGTGGGAACACGATTGTGGCTGTCCAAATTGAGCTGGGTAAGGGCAGAGACAAAGATGCGATAGGCCTCTTCCTCAAGGAAGTTCTCCAACAGGTTCGGGTTTAACCCGTGGATTCCCTCTACAATCAGGATCTGGTCCGAGTTGAGTCGCGCCGTAGGTCCCGGCTCCCGTTTGCCGGCCTTGAAGTTGTAGCGGGGAAGGCGGACCGCCTTACCGTTCAGCAACGCATGTAGCTGCTCCGTGAGGAAGGGTACGTCAAGCGCGGAGAAGGCATCGAAATCGATCGTCCCCCCTTGCACTTTCTTCAATCGCTTCCGAGGATGGAAGTAATCATCCATTGCCAGTGGATAAGGATGGATTCCGTTTGCGAGGAGTTGGACAGCAAGACGTTTTGAAAAGGTCGTCTTTCCCGAGGCGGAGGGGCCAGCGATGAACACGAGACGATGGTCTTCGTCGTGGCGTTTTGCGAGGATGCCCGCGATTTCGGCGATCCGTTTTTCGTGCAGCGCCTCTGAAACGAGGATCACTTGCTTGATCCTCCCGGAGCGGGTCGCCTCGTTCAACGAGCCGACGTCACGCACCCTAAGCACATCCAGCCATTCCCTGTACTCGTTGAATACCTCGCGCAGGGTGGTGAATCGCTGCGGCGGAAGGAGTCTTGTCGGATTCTCTCTTCGTGGAAACCGGAGGATAAACCCTCCTGGGAAAGGATCTAATCCGAAGGTTCGCAGATACCCGGTCGACGGAAGCATGTAGCCGTAGAAGTAGTCGAGAAAGTCGTTCAAGGAGTAGAGGTGGAGGTGATCGTCGGGGAAGTCTCTGAGGAGGCGTACCTTGCCGTCTTCCCCACGGGCGAGGAAGAGCTTTTTCGCCTCAGCAATCGAAAGGCGCTCCCGTTCGATCGGGTGATCCGCGCGCACCAACTCTCGCATCCGCGTCTTGATGCGGGAGAGTTCTTTGGTGGTGAACGCCTTTCTTCCCTCTACCCGGCAAAAGTAACCTCCGTAGGGGACGGAATAGTCGATGCACACATGTGCTTTCGGAAAGAGTTCGTGAGCCGCTACGATTAGCAGAAAGGAAAGGGTACGGCAGTAGATGTTCATTCCGTCGGAATCGGAGAGAAAAACGGGCTTTGCGGTCACATCCTGCGTGACCGGCCAGGTGAGCTCGCGCAACTGCCCGGAAACAACCGCAGCCATCGGTAAATTCTCTCTATCGGGAAAGGCGAAGCGGAAAAACTCTACTAGCGGTGTATTCCGCACGGCCTCAAAGACCCGACCGTCAGGCAGACGGACCTGAGCTTTTTTTCTTGTTTCCGTTTGATGAACTGGCGACTGTTTGCGGGTCATCGGCACTTACCTCATAAAGGAGGTCACACTTTACCATCTGCTTTGGGATACGTCAACCGACACATAAGACTGAGAAGTGCGTTTAGGTCGAGTGTTGAAGCACTGGGAAGACCGTCTCATTGAGTTTGCCGATCACGCGATCGAGATCCTCCATCACCCGGTCGGAGGAAGGTTGTGCTTCAGCGGTCCCACGCAGGCTCGTGACGGCGACACCATAGGGTGCCGCTTGGGTGAGCCATTCTGCAGGGATCTCGTCGGGTAGGTCAGTGTCGTTCATCCTCGCCCAGGCAAGGGTCCAGGCGCGCACGACGTTTTCCACTTCGTACCCTCCACCACCGAGGGCCAGCCAAGGCTTCTGTAACTCGTAAAAGGTGCTAACAAAACGCTCAAACTGGCGCAGGCTCATTCCCAGGTTGGCGACGAGGTCTCCGAGGAGGGCATCGGTGCCGAGTTGCGTCACCAGGATATCCGGGTCATACGCATCGAGAAGGGGAAGAACCACTTGGTTAAATGCTTTTTCGAACGCATCGTCACGCGCGCCAGGAAGGAGCGGTACATTCACCGCGTAGCCACGGCCGTCCTCCTGCCCGATTTCATCGACGAATCCGGTCCCGGGGAAGATGGTGTGCCCGCTTTGGTGGATCGAGATCGTCAGCACGCGGTTCGTTTTGTAGAACGCGTGCTGCACTCCGTCGCCGTGATGGGCGTCGATGTCTACGTAAGCAACGCGTTTTTCACTAGCAAGAAGAGTGTTAATGGCAAGGACGATATCGTTGATGTGACAGAATCCAGAGGCACGAGCGGGCATGGCGTGGTGCAGGCCCCCAGAGAAGTTGAACGCCACCTCTGCCCTGCCAGCCAGAAGCTCCTTGGCGCAGTCGATCGACGCACCGGCAACTTTCATTCCCCATTCGTAGACTCCAGGGAAGACCGGGTTGTCGCCCGTTCCCAATCCATGCGCGAACAGATTGGGAACCCACATTCCAGTATCGGTGAGCCGGAGGATTTCCAGGTAGCCTTCGCTGTGAAAACTCAGTGCCTCCTGCTCGGTGGCCTCTCGTGGTTCAAACGTGCGGATCGAAGGGGCGCTCGTGAGGCCGTAGACCTCCATCAGATCGTATGTAAGGCCGAGGCGATAGATCTTGAACGGATGGACCGGGCCGAAGTCATAACGCAATAGCTTGCGCGGATCGATCAGGCAATTCACTACGAGTATCCCTCCTCCGTATGTGGGATGATACCTTTCCTCAAGCGGATCTGGCAACCGGTATTATCGGCGGCTTCTCCAGAAGAGTGCCCTGACTTAGGAACGGAGAAGATTGAATGGAAAAGAAAGACGCAAGCTTGGACACTCAATTGGGACTCAAAAGTTCCATACCTGTTTGAAATCGGATTCCTCAAGCCCCCAGGGAACACAGCCGAGGGGAAGTGAGAACCCGGCCGTCTCCGCAAGGGCGTAAAGCTGGCCGTTGATCGTCCACACACCTTTAGCCTTTCCGGAGGGACAGCCAATGCCGTTAGCGTAGGATTGGGTGACCGAAACCAGTGCCAGAACGTGATCCGGGATGTTATCGTCATCGGTGTCGACATGCGCCATCGACACGGCATGGCCCCTTGCCCGCACAAGGCTCACATAAAGAATGGTTGTGTCCTCGCAGTCGCCTCCATCATCGTCAACCAGGGTCTCTAACGGGTAGAGGGGATATTCCATCCCTGCCGGATCGGGGGTGTAGGGAATGACTTCCTGGACAAAGGCTAGGACGCATTCTAGGAACGCTTCAATTTCTCCTCCTGCTTCGTTCCACAGCGCTTCTGCCAGTTCTTCCAGCGTCGGATCGTCCAGTGGAGCCAAAACGTAGTCATCATAATTGTAGTTGCCGGCAAAAGGCTGCCGGGGCTGATCGTGATAGCGTTGGTACAAGTTTGCCGGAAGCAGAATCTCCAGGTAACGAGAGCGCCCCTGGTATGTCCACTCGTAGCGGAGCAGGAGTTGTCCAGCCGGAATCTCAGGGACAACGATCTCATCAGTGACGGTATGCACTGCACCGCGATTGTCCTGGACGCGCAACGTCGCAAGATGCGATCCGGGTTCAGTGAAGGTGTGAAGGGGGGAAAGGCCAGTCGCTGTCGTTCCGTCACCGAACTGCCAGACGTAGGAGACGATGTATCCGTCCGTGTCGGTGGAATCGCCGCCGTCAAACTGGACTTCTAAGGGAGCGTATTTGTACCCATGTAACGAAACAGCGGAAAATCGCGCGATCGGCGGTGTATTAGGGACCGGCTGGATGCAACCGGCCAAAAACAAAATTCCTCCCAAGAGGAAAGCAATTGCTAGGGGCCACCCTGTCCTTTTCACCATAAGAAGAATATCCCTTTCAATCTCACTTTCTGCCGGTCTAAGATTCTATGTGCCTTGCGCTGTTGGTTCAACGGGTGGACGAGACGAAAACTAGTTCGGATTTGCTGCGAGAGGTTGCGTTGACCCTCCATCTGATCTGTGCTACCATTGCTCCCGTTTGGGAGGGATTGGTATGTACATGATTATCGTGGGGGCTGGGAGCATCGGTGTCAGCCTGATCGACATCGCGGTCAAGGAGAAGAACAATGTGGTGGTTATTGATGCAAACGTGGACCGCGCCAGGGAGATCAGCAATAAGTACGATATCACTGTCTTAAATGGGGATGCAACCTCTGCGGAGACCCTGCGTGAGGCGGGGTCAGACCGCGCAGATGCCCTGATTGCGACAACAAGCGATGACGCAGTCAACCTGATGGTTGTCTCTATTGCTGAAGGGCTGGACGTGCCGTCTATCGTCTCCGTGGTCAACGATAAGGAGCACGCCGAGTTCTTCCGCAAACTGGGGGCAAATGTCATGGAGAATCCGGAAGAGGTGGTGGCAAACCACTTGTACAACGCGGTAAAGCGTCCAAAAGTGAAAGACTTCACCATCCTCTCCCAGGGGGACCAGATCTTCCGCCTAACGGTGAACGAGGGATCTCCTCTTGTGGGTAAGACCCTTGCTGACAGTTCGAAACGCGGGGTTGTTCCTGACACCATCCTTGTGCTAGCCATCGAGCGAGAAGGGACGAGAGCCATCCCTAACGGGAAAACGACGATCGATACGGGGGATGTCCTCACCGTGTTCTCGCTGGAACGGGCCAGTGATGAGCTGGTCGAGAAACTGACCGGATGAGGATCCCAGCTCTCAGCTTAAATCAAGACCTACAAATCATCTTACGTGATTTGGGCCTGCTCGTGCCGGTTGTGGGCATTATGGCCTTCCTGTCGCTTGTTGTTCCGCTAATCTTCAATGAGCCCTTTGCTTTTCTTCCCCTTGGTATTACAACCGTCGTTTCCTTGGGCCTAGGGATCTGTCTTTATCTTCCATTCCGGAATGCGGGAGAGACCAAGTTGAGGCATGGCATGATTATTGCCTCGTTCGGCTGGCTGCTGGTCGCCGCGTTGGGGTCCCTTCCTTTTGTACTTACCGCGTTGTTCGCGCAGCGAAGCGGGGTCGGTTCCGCAACCCTTTTTTATTTTAGGGACCCGGCCTGCGCTTTCTTTGAGGCGGTCTCGGGCTACACCGGAACCGGCTTGACCATGGCCGCACGTGCCGATCTGCTGCCAAAGACGCTTCAATGGTGGCGCAGTTTTACCGAATGGATTGGGGGAATGGGGGTGATTGTCCTCATGCTGGCGATCCTCGCTGGTCCCCGTCCAGGATCTGGTGCCCACAGTCTTTACTATGCCGAAGCACGCGGAGAGAAGATTCACCCGAGCATTCTCTCAACGTTGCGCACGATGTGGTGGATTTTTTTACTGTATACGTTTATTAGCGTTGTCTCTCTGTGGGGAGCAGGAATGCCAATTTGGGACGCGATCAACCACGCCATGACCGGAATTTCCACCGGTGGATTCTCCGTGACCGACAGTAGTATGGCCTCTTATAACAGTGTGGCGATCGAGTTGGTCTTGTTGCCGATCATGCTCTTCGGAGCGATCAGCTTTGCCGTCCATTACGGACTGATGCGCGGGAGGGGGAAGATCCTCGGTCAGGACTTCCAGACCCGATGGCTCCTTATCATGGTGACAGGGGGAATTCTCCTTCTTGCTTTGGAGAACGGATTGGTCTTGGGCCCGCTTCGTGCGTTACGGGATTCTGCGTTTCAGTTTGTCTCGGCGATGACGTGCACAGGCTTTCAGACGGCCAACATCGGTTCATGGAGCGCAACGGCGAAGCTCCTTCTTGCTGGAGGGATGGTTGTCGGAGGGGCAGCCGGTTCGACGGCGGGAGGGATCAAGGTTATACGGATGCTCATCCTGATGAAAGGAGTTGGATGGCGCTTTCGTCGAATCGTGTCCCCTCGAGGGGCGATCGTACCATTCCGGATCGGCCCGACAGTTGTCAACGAAGAGGACGTCGGCCAGAGGCTGGAGGATGCTGCACTGATTACATTCCTTTGGCTGATTTTTCTTGTTGGAGGAGTGATCGTGCTGTTACATGCCTCCCCCCCACAGTTTACGCTCTCCGACGTCATTTTCGAAGTGGCCAGCGCCCAGGGAAATGTTGGCCTCTCGGTGGGGATCACAGGGCCAACGATTCCGACGCTGAGCAAACTTGTTCTCTGTTTCAACATGTGGGTTGGACGGCTAGAGATTATTCCCATCCTGATGCTCGTTCGCTCCTTGTTTCTCGGGGTTCAATAGGCCGCTTCTGGTGCTATCAGAGTCTAGCTCTCATCAATGTGTATGCGATAGATCTATTGGGGTGTTGGGTCGCGGTCCTTATGGGAATAGGGAGTGTTATTGTGATTGATGCCACAAAAAGACTTTAGAAGATAAGCTCTCTAAAAGAAGACTCGGCTCCTTGAAGCTGTTGGCCTGTCTCTCTAGAGCGAACGCAAGCGGGAAAGGGCCAGGAGAAGGGACTTCGAGGTCGTTGGCAATGAAGAGGTGACGAACGTCCCTCCCGGAGATGGAATGCCCGTTGTTCTAGTGTTTGCGTTATTGGGGAGAACGGGAGCCAATGCCTTAAAAGTCCTTGCAACCTGATATTTCGGCAATTTGATGCACCATACAGACCCTTGCCGTATTTCTCTTGACACAGCTTGGTGGTCCGTTGTAGCATTATAAAGTATGGGCTGGGTGTTATGCGACATAATG
Organism: uncultured Thermotogae bacterium; assembly: GCA_964582975.1. GTDB lineage: Bacteria > Bipolaricaulota > Bipolaricaulia > UBA7950 > UBA9294 > CAZDDA01. The sequence goes on from CAZOUO010000005.1 coordinate 20,754, forward strand.
TGATTTTATTTTGTGCAATGGGAAGGTATTATTCGTTGCTCTTGTCTTGGAGGAGGAGACGTCCGTGAAGCGTGAGTGGACGCCGCACGGTAACGAAGTGATCGACCCATATCTCCTGCAAGGTTTGGCAATTCTCGCCAAGGCCAACGGACGATCTGTCGTTGAAGAATTGAACAGCGCGGTCTCCGCCTATCTTGAGCAAGAACTACCTCCGAAGTTGGGAGGGGACGGGCTGACCCTTCTTATGGCAGAAATGCGGGAAAGGAACGACCAGCAGGCTAGTTTATGACCTTAAACTCCCTGCTGTTTTAGCCGCTTTTGTCAACTTTCAATTTTTCAAACTAGTAATTTGCGACATTACTAATTCTCTGCCGCTAGTCGGAGAATCGAGTAAAGACTTCATCGGTCAAGCTAAAGAGAAAGGCCAGAAGCGGTAGTAAAACGAAAAAGAACTTGAACATGCTTATCGCCCCCTGCGACGAGCTTTTCCTATTCACCCTCAGGAGCGGCGGGTGGTTTCGCGAATCTTTGCTTTGTCTCGTTTAGCCGCTCGAGAAAGGTGGCAGCGGCGCAGGGATCAACATCTCTCAGACGAAGTTCCTTCTTTCCTAACCGAACGACAAGGTCTTTTCCTTGAGGAAGAAGTTCAACTTGGTCAAGGTTTTGCTCTCGTGTGATACTAAAAGCCCCAAGAGACTTATCGATGATCTTCTGGGTGAACCGAGCGATGCCACGTTGAAGCAGGGCTGAAAAGGGACTCTCATCTTTTCTGGTACTTTTCAATTCGTCCAGGGTGCCAGCAATCTGATCCTGAAGCTTCTTGGCCAGTTCTAGGACTACCGTCCCCCGCTCGGTCAGCACCAGAGTCAGGTGATCTTCCCCGTCAGAAAGGCGTGAGACTTCCGCCATCCACGCGACCTCGTAGATGTGTTCGCTTTCCAATCCTTTGAGCTCACGTTCTCCCAGAGAAAGGTACTGAAGCCCTTCTTGAAAGGGTGTCGAGCTCTTTACCTCCTCTGTGACAAGGATCTGTCCCCCTTTGGCCAGACTGGAAAGCCGTTGAGCGAGATTGACAGAATGGCCTATCAGATCCACATCGGTCATAATCGGCGTACCACAGGCCAATCCAATTCCTACATCGATGGGGTCCTGTGGGGATTGCTTGTTGCGTGATCGAATCTGCTGCTGGATTCTCGCGGCCCCCTGGATTCCTTGTTGCGACTTGGGGAACGCCGCCATGATCCCATCCCCCATGATCTTGACGATAATTCCCTCGTGTTCCTCAATGGTTTCCTTCAGCAACGCTTCGTGGAGTCTCGAGAGGCGGTAGGCAGCGTGATCTCCTTTACGGGCTGTGTAGGAGGAAAATCCACGAATGTCGCTGAACAGTATTCCAATTTCCTCGCCGGCCTCTAGTTGAGCGCGGAGTTGTTGACGGTTCTTAAGGGTTCTGCTCCACGACATTCTGGTTATCCCTCCAGGGTTGGAAAACGCATCCGCCGCATTATATCATCCAGAAGTCACACAGAGTAAATAACACCTAAAGGGGGAGACATGGATAAACAAGCCGTCACGGATCTTCTCAAGAAAGCGCCGCTATTTTCGCGCTTGAGCAGGAGAGGACTTGAGGCCGTCATGAAGTCCGCGACCGAGAAGACGTTCAAAGCGGGGGAGCAAATTCTTGGAGAGGGCGAGTCTGGGGTGGGCTTCTATTTGATCTTGGATGGAAGTGCGCGGGTCACTCGTGGAGACAAAGAGCTTTCTAAGCTCGATGCGGGGAATTTCTTCGGCGAGCTCGCCGTGCTCGATGGCGAGCCACGCACTGCTGATGTTGTTGCCCTCGAGGACACAAAGTGTCTCGTCCTCACGCGGTGGGCGATGAAGAGCATCATCTCTAGCCATCCGGATGTCGCGTTGGGAATGCTCGAGGAATTAGCAAAGCGTTTGCGAGAGTCCAACCGCGCGCTGAGCTAGCGTGATGAAGAAGATCGCCGTTACCTGCCTTGGGTCGGGAGCGGCATTGGGACGCGTGCGCCTCTGGAGCTCGCTTCTTGTTGACGAGAAGCTCCTATTTGGCCTTCCGCCGACCGCCATACCGCAGCTCTACCGGCTGGAGAAAGACATCACTGCAATTGACCATATCTTCGTCTGTCACCGCCACGCTGATCACTTTTTTGGACTCCCATTCTTCCTGATTCTGTATTGCTTTCTGTACGAGAGGAAGGAGCCGCTTTTCATCATCGGCCCCACTGGCATGGAGGAGGCAACGGAAAAGGTGTACGATCTTGCCTGGCCCGGGCTGAGGGAAAAGGGCATCATCCCAAGAATCCCGATCCAATTTGTGGAGATCGAACGGGATGGCGAATTTCGTGCAGGCGCACTCACCTTTCAGGCTGTGCGCATGGAGCACTTCGGAATGGACGCCTACGGTTACCGTTTCGCCTACAAAGGACGCCAGATTGCATTCACCGGCGACACCGGCGAATGCCCTCAACTAGATCGCCTTCTCGATGGTGCCGAGGTCGTCATCACCGAGTTCACTCATTCCCTGTACACCGAAGATCCTGGTCACCTGAATGCCGCCACGGTTGGCCAATTGACCAAGCGGCTACGTGCGCAGGGGGCGACGATCCTGGCGACCCACTTGAGTGGGGAGCCGGAACCGATCGATGGCCTTCTCGTCTGTCAGGATGGGCAGACTTTGTACGTGTGAGCCGTCGACAACCTTCGTTGCTCTGTAGGGCCGTGCCCGGCGCCTAACCGCGATGAGGCTGCAGAAGTTCCCTATTTCATCGCCTTTGTTGTGATCGCTTCGAAGAAGAACCCCGGCTCATCTCCCCTACCGATCAGGGAGAATTTCATCGGTATATAGTTCGGCAAGTGAGAATTCCTGTGCCATCAACCCGTTTTCAAAGAGATACGCTTGCATGCGCTCCCACTTCTTCGCGGCATCGTGCCGCGCTCCTTCCGCATAGAGTGGGAGCGTTGCCTGGTAAGCACGGCGATTCAACTCGTCATCGAGATCGGGATGCGCGTGCAAGAAGATCTCAAATGCCTCTTTCGGGTGTTCGCGCGTGTAGGCAATCCCTTTTGCTAAGCCGGCGACAAAGGCACGAAGGGCTTCAGGTCGCTTGGCAACCAGGTCAGGGTTTGCTGCGAGGAGAATCTCATAGGTCGCTGGGACGCCGTAGTCCTCTTGAGGAAAGTAGACCGGATCGTGGCCAAGCAGTCCCACCTGGATCAGCTCGAAATTGCGGAACGCACCGATCGCGTCCACCTGGCGTGCCAGAAGCGACAACACGGTGTTGAAACCAACGTTCACCAGCTCGAATTCTTCGGCCCCTACATCCACCGAAGCAAGCATCGTGCGCCACAAGGTCGGCTCGAGCGGGGTCAGCGAGTACCCGATCCGCCCACCGCGCAGGTCGGAAAGTTCCTCGATTCCGTATTCCTTGAGACTGAGCAGCCCGCCGAGCGGCGTTTCGATCAAGGCTCCGATTGCAATGAGCGGCAGACCTGCCGCCTTGGCGATGAGGAAGTTTATTTGGGGAGTCAGTGCGACCTCGACGGTCTGGGCTGCGGCAAGCTTCACGGGATCACTGGGATCGGCTGGGATGAGGATCTCCACATCTGCGCCTTCTGCAGTGAAGAAGCCCAACTCTTGTGCCACGTAGACCGGAACATGATTGGGATTGGCGAAGAAATCGAGGATTACGCTCATCTTGGTTGGGCGGGGAGCGTGCAGCCAGAATATAAGAAAAATCGCAATCCCCACAGAAAGAATCAAAGCCGCGATGATTACGACAAAGCCTTTTTTGGCCATCATGCTTCTGGACCTCGCGTTTTGTAGTTCTCTTCTCCCGCTGTTCGCCACCGTAGCAGCTGCTGCTCAATGATGCGGAGCACACCGAATAGAAGCAAGCCAAGCAGGGAAAGGGTCATGATCGATGCGAACACCAAATCGGTTCGTAAGAGCGCGTTTGACTGAATCATCAGATATCCCAGTCCCTTCTTCGCGCCGATCCACTCACCGATTGTCGCGCCGACGACGCTCAGGGTAATCCCGATCTTCAACCCCGAGAAGAGAAAGGGCAGGCTTGCCGGTAGCCGCACCACTCGAAAAATCTGCCACTCACTTGCCCCCAGCGAACGCAACAGATCGATTGTCTCTCCGCCCACTGAACGAAGCCCGTCGACCGTGTTCACGACAATTGGAAAAAACACAATCAACGCTGCCACGATCGCCTTTGACCAAAGTCCATATCCAAACCACACAACCAACAATGGAGCGATGGCAAAGATGGGGACCATCTGCGAGGCGATGATCAGGGGATAGATTCCCCGCTCCAAGGACGGGGAGTAAAAGACCAAAAGGGCCAGTCCAATTCCGCTGGTCGCGCCCAGAAGTATCCCCAACCCGATCTCCAGAATCGTCGTCGCTGCGTGCGAGAGTAGAAGTGGGAGCCTCGTGAAAAAAACAAAGAAGATCCGGCTTGGAGTGGGCAGAATGTAGAACGGAGCGCTGAACAAGTGCACACCACCCTCCCACAGGAGCAAAAGAAGAATCAGGACAAGCACTGGGGTCGCACAAGCGCGGATCGACCTAGCCACTTGTGTCCTCCGTGTGGATAAGGTCGAGAATCTCCCCTTTCAACGCAACGAATGCCTCGGCAGTGCGCAAGCGGGGTGGAGGAAGCGTAACCGGGAATGTTCGACGGATGTGCGCCGGCCGTGAAGAAAAAATGGCGATCCGATCGGAGAGAAGAATCGCTTCTTCAACGTCGTGGGTGACCAGAAGAATCGACTTACCAAGCTCCTCCCAGACCGATCGGAGCCACTCCTGCATCGTTGCTCTTGTCAGCGCGTCAAGAGACCCGAGCGGTTCGTCCAACAGGAGGACTTCTCGGTGGGCGAGGAACGTCCGGATGAGGGCGAGGCGCTGTCGCATCCCGCCGGAAAGCTCAGCAGGGTAGCGATCCTCAAACCCTGAAAGCCCAAAGCGGAAGAAGAGCTCTCTTGCCTCTTTCCTTGCGATCTCACGGGGGCGACCATCGATCTCTGAGGCGAGGATCGCGTTTTCCAGCGCCGTCCTCCACGGGAGGAGCGTGTCACTTTGCGGCATGTAAGCCACTCCTCCACGTGGGTCTACTTCCTCAGCCTCGAGGAGGATTTCTCCTGAGTCCGGCATCAAGATCCCGGCGAGGATCTTAAGGAACGTCGTCTTTCCACAGCCCGATGGTCCGACGATCGTCACCCAACTGCCCCGCGGCACGTCGATCGAGACTTGGTCGAGGACGGGAATGCGACCTCCAGAAAAGACAAAAGCCTTGGAGATTCCTTCCGCTTCGATAGCGGTCGGTGATCCGGGTATCTCTTTGTCCATGCTCCCCCTAGGAACGTGCAGGTGATCTGCTCCTACCGTTTGTCTTAGAGCTTTGCAGTCTCTTGGTGATAGAGCTATTCTAGCGGTGGAGGAGACGTGATCCCAAGTCATGAGGCACGAAGCAGCCTGTGCCCCCATACACGGGTACTGTCCAAGTATTATCTTGCCTGTACTTTAGACAACTTCCTTCTGGGTGCCGTCGTCTTGGCACAAGATTGACGAGGCGGCAATCATCGTGAGAGAATGATAGAGTGCATAGAGGTACAGGAATTGTTCGAGTATAGGGACGCAAAGACGCGATCGGCCCTCATGTTCAAGGGGCAGAAGTAGCAGGGAATCATGGAGGGTTTGCGATGAAAAAGATGACCGAAAGTAGCCTTCGAAAGGCTCTCATCTTCCTGGCGGCGTTATTGATGGCGGCCGGTCTCGGTGTTTGTGCCCTCGGCCAAGAGACAGAGTCTCCGTGGGTGTGGGGGCCAATCTTGGGGACAATCGGAGAGGATTACGTTGCCATCTCGTGGAACACCTCACGCGCTGTGGATGTTGATCTTCATTACGCCACGGAGACGTTCCACAACGCCACCGAAACGTGGGAGGAGACCCTTATCTTTGAGCCACACGAAGGGGTTGCTGAGATCTGGTTGCGCGATTTGACGCCTGGGACGACGTACCGGTACCAGGTGGTGATCTACGAGGGGGACGCCCTCTACCCCAAGCCGATCGGAACGTTTACAACCTCAAGCGACGCGATACGGGGATTCTCGTGTCTCGTTTACGGAGACACGCGCTCTTTCGTCGATCGTCACAAGCTTGTTGCCAACACAATGGCGCAAGATGAACCGGACGCAGCGCTTGTGATTAATACCGGGGATTTAGTGGAGACTCCTACTGCCGACCGATTCGAAAACTTCTTTGGGGCGATTGAAACGCTGGCTCGATCGCACCCCTACCTTTCCGTGCTCGGGAATCACGAGCGGAGCGATCCACGCTATTTTGAGTTCCTCGCCCTGCCATCCGGGGGCGGCGAAGCCGGCGAGCAGTGGTGGTCGTTTGACTACGGGAGCGTACACTTCGTCGGACTCGATTCGAACGTCCTCACGGGTGTGGATGCGCTCGCACAGATGCAGCAGCAGACGGAATGGCTGGAAACCGACCTTGCCAATTCTGATGCTTGGTTTAAGGTCGTCTTCTTCCATTACCCAATTTACAGCTCCGCCTGGAAAGAAGGGGTGGAGGAGACTATACGCGACCTGTGGGAGCCAATCTTCCTCGAACACGGGGTCGATGTGGTGTTCAACGGGCACATGCACTGCTACGAGCACTTCTACGTCGACGGACTTCATCACGTGGTTATTGGCGGGGGCGGAGCGCCCCTGCAAGACCCGATCGACACGGTGCCGGATGGGCTCGTCTTTCGTCGCTACGGGATGCTGCACTATATCAGAGTGACGATTGCCGATGATATGATGCGCGTGGAGGCCATTCCAGTAGCAAGCGTCTATGACGACGAAGTCTACCCTGTCCCGAGCGGTCGCCCGATCGACTCGTTCACCATTACGAAGACGCCGTAGGGGCCAACGCGTCGACTTAGCGGCAAAAGCCATCGAGTTTCGACTTGAACCCGCTGTGAGAGAAAAAGCATTTGGCAAGGAAGACAGGCACGAGAAACGCTTATAAGGAAAGCCCCAACATAGAGAACGCCGTTGGAATTTATCCTCAAGAAGCTTCTTTAGTCGGGACGGCCGGATTTGAACCGGCGACCTCTTGCGCCCCATGCAAGCACGCTACCAGGCTGCGCCACGTCCCGAATCCTCATTATACTATCACCTTCTGGCTGGCTTGACAACACGCGTGTTGTGGAGACGGATCCAACGTCGAGCAGTCCGTGCCAGAGGTTGCGGCCACCCGTAGGCGGGGATAGGATGGGCGGCAAGACGCTTCCTAGTTTGTGGCCTCAGAAAGGAGAGTGTAATGAGGATTACCTTTTGCGGGGCAGCGGAGACGGTGACCGGATCGTGCCATCTGGTAGAGACGGATGGTCTAAACATTCTGCTTGATTGCGGCCTGTTTCAGGGTCCCCAGGAGATTGAGGACCGCAACCGAGGTGTATTCCCGTTTACACCAGCGGATATCGACGTGGCACTGTTGTCCCACGCCCACCTCGATCACGTTGGTCTTATCCCGCGCTTGGTGAAAGAAGGATTTGGCGGAGAAATCGTGGCGACGCCACCCACGGCAGAGATCGCCAAGGTGATCCTCACCGACTCGGCCCACATCCAGGTGGAGGAGGCCTCCTACCGGGCGCGCAAGGCGCGGCGCCGTGGAGACAAGGTCCTCCCCCCGCTCTACGATGCGGGGGACGTGCTTTATAGCCTCGATGCCTTCCGCCGTCGCATTCCGTACGACAAGCCCATTTCTTTGAAGAACGGTGTGGAGGCGGTCTTCCACGACGCCGGGCACATCCTCGGCTCGGCGACGATCGAGTTGCGAGCAGAGGGAAAGACACTCCTCTACAGCGGTGATTTGGGTAATCGACACCGGCCGATCGTCCGCGACCCGAGCGACCCGCCTCGTGCCGATGTTGTGCTCGTTGAATCCACCTACGGGAATCGGCGGCATCGCAGCATCGAAGAGTCGGTCGCTGAGTTGAAGGAGGCAATCGACACGGTGATCGGCCGGGGAGGTAATCTCCTGATTCCCTCCTTTGCCCTCGAACGTACGCAAGAGGTGCTCTACGAGCTTTTTTGCCTCTGGCAGAAGCAAGAGCTGCCGAAATGCAAGATCTTTCTCGACAGCCCGCTTGCTATTGCCACCACGCGCATCTTCGCCCGCTATCCGGGATACTTTGACGAGGAGGGTCGCGAGGTCTTCTCCCACTCTCTGAATCCATTCAGATTTCCACCGCTGCACTACACCCAGACCACCGACGAGTCAAAGCGGATAAACGCGCTTCCCGAAGGGAACATCATCATCGCAGGAAGCGGCATGTGCACCGGTGGTCGGATAATTCATCATCTGCGCCACAACCTGTGGCGGGAAGAGTGCGGGGTCATTCTTGTTGGCTATCAGGCCCGCGGCACCCTTGGTCGGGCGATCATCGACGGCGCACACCGGGTGAACATCTTCGGAGAGGAGACCGCAGTACGGGCGCAAGTCTGGACAGTTAACGGCTTTTCCGCTCACGCCGACCAGCCGATTCTTCTTGATTGGCTGAGGAAAGCCGGCCCTGAACACCTGTTCTTGGTCCACGGTGAACAGGAAGTATTGAAAGACTTCAAGAGCACAATTGAGAAAACACTCGACGTAGATCCGCAGATCGCCGTGTGGCAGAAGACCGTCAAGATTTAGCGGACTCGCAGGCTTGTTCTTGGCCCCTGTTTTTAGGGCACATGCGTACGTTCATGCCGCACTGACAAATGCTGGCACCAATACGTTTTAAGCCCTTGTCACAAGGGCATGCTGGCGGGGCTACCTTTCCAGTTAGTCCTACGGCTGAACCGTGATGTTCCTCACAGCGTCGTCCGTGCCACCGTCGTTGTCGGTGACGGTCAGGACTACGGTGAACACCTTTGCGGGGGCAGTTGCCACCGTGAATATGTGGCTCACCAGCACCCCAGAGGTGCCGGTCTGTGCATCCCCGAAGTTCCAATCATAAGCAGTAATGGTTCCATCTGGGTCGTACGAATCTGAGGCATCAAACGCGACATTGAGCGGAGACGTTCCGCTGGTGGTGGAGACGGTAAATATGGCCACCGGCAGGATATTCCCTAAATAAAAGCAGCCTACAAGGACAAACAGCCCGATCGCAACAAGAATCACTGCTGGGAGGATCCTCCACCTTCGTTTCGTCTTTTTTTCCGTCACAACTCCCTCCTTAGCTTAGCAAACTCCGGCATCGACTACCCTAGAGCGATGCTCAACAAAAGTCAAGTTGGAGACAGTATAGGATCCAGGCCCTTGTGAAAGTGGTTTTGCGAGCAAGCCGAATTGCGGAAGATAATGATATAGTATGAACGCTTCACCCAAGGCACGGTGCAACCATCTTGTCGAAACCCGTGCTCGACGCTATCGAGCTGACTGGAAACTGCATGAAGATGGGGCATCCCTCCTCAGTTGCCCGCACAATGCGATCGTGATAGGATTTTTTAGTTAAGACAAGAACTTGTTAAAGAGACAGGCACGTGGCGCAGAGGAGCAAGAAGAAAAACAACAACGACGGCGGGACACTGGGGCTCGAGGTGGTGTTGTGCCGCTCCATGGAAGTGTTATCCGGGCAGTTCGTAGAGCTGTGGTAGTTGGAGGGCGAGATCCTCAGGAACCTGAAGGGGACGGGGTTTGTGTGTAGCGCACGAAACTCGCGGCTTCCGGAAGAGCGGCAAGAGGAGATTGTGCAACAGCCTGTTTCGCAATTCGGGATGTAGCTTGGCGATGCTGGATCGGAGGCGAACTATGGCATTTGTACGAGAGACGCCGTACAACGCGCTTCCTCTGCTTCCACCAAGTGTGGATCTAGAGACGAAGCCAATCCTGCGAAGCTGCATCGCGGCCAACAAGGCGCTTGCTGAGCTCAAAGGCGGGGGCGATGTCATCCCCAATCAGGCAATGCTGATCAATGCGATCCCTCTGCAAGAGGCAAAGCTGAGTTCAGAGATCGAGAATATCGTGACGACGCAGGATGAGCTTTTTCGGGCTGCACTTGATGAGAACGGTCCTGCAGATCCGAAAGCGAAGGAGGTGCTCCGCTACCGTACAGCACTCCGCCGCGGCGTGGAACTCCTGCATACCGATGGCCTCTCCTTGGGCCTCCTGGAAGAGATATGCAGCGTGCTCCGCGACGAGAGTGTCGCGTTTCGAACTGATCAGCTCGTCCGAATCGTCAATCCGAAGACCGACGTCATTGCGTACACGCCACCGTTTGGTGCCGGGGTGGTTCGAGAGAAGCTGGAGAACTTGCTCGAGTTCCTGCTGGGCCCGAGCGAGCTGGACCCACTCATCCGGCTGGCTGTCATTCACTACCAGTTCGAGGCGATCCACCCGTTTGATGACGGGAACGGTCGCACGGGACGCATATTGAGCATCCTTCACCTCTTGCATGAAGGCCTTCTGAAGATCCCCGTTCTGTACCTCAGCCGGTACATCATTCAGAGGAAGCCGGAGTACTACCGTCGCTTGCGAGAGGTGACAGAGAAGGGAGCTTGGGAGGATTGGATTCTCTACAAGCTCGATGGAATTGCAGAGACAGCATCCTGGACGACGAATCGAATCTTCACGATCAGGGACCTGTTCAACGAAACCCTGGAGCTCTGCCGAAGGGACCTCCCGGGGAGAGCGTATTCGAAGGAACTGGTTGAACTCGTGTTCACGCAGCCGTACTGCAAGATCCAGTTCCTGGTTGATGCGGGCATCGCCGCACGCCAGACTGCATCGGAGTATCTCAAGGAACTGGAGAAGATCGGCGTTCTCTCCGGAGAGCGACGGGGGCGCGAGATGATCTACAAACATCCGGCGCTCTTGGAGGTACTGACTGCATGAACCGACCACGGACGATGTGTCGATTTATCAGCTATATTTCGATACGACGGGAGTACGTGTCGATGCTGTCGACATATGAATGACCACTTGTCGAAGGCGCGAAGCAAATTCGACACATCGATGGCTTCGACATGTTCTGGCGACATGTCGAAGAATGGAAACCACATCGACACGTTTGTCATGACGATGCCAAGTCGTGAAGGACTGGGAGATAGAGCGATAGAATAGCCAGACGTGATGTCTAGCACCCGTCATCTGGATCTTGATGACGGCTGATGGCGGGAGTCATACGGATTGACACGACGACACATGACGGCGCGGAGAGCGAGAGAACGATGACAATCATTGGCATGAGCAGCATCACGACGAACAGCAGGAACACGATGACAATGACGACCACCACCGACCTGAGAATCGTGATGAGTGTGAAGAGGATAATCAGGACTCGGAAGGCCCCGAAGAGACAGGAATCGACAGTATGACCGCGCCAAAGGAGATCAAGCGGCTTGTCGAGCGGTTTCGTGAAAACCGCGATGTCTATTGCTCTAACGCGTATAACGAGACTCAGGCCAGGCACGAATTTATCGATCCCTTGTTCATCGCACTCGGCTGGGATGTCAATAACGAGAAGGGCTATGCGGAGACCTACAAGGAGGTCATCCACGAGGACGCGATCAAGGTCGGTGGTGCGACCAAGGCGCCTGACTACGCGTTCCGCATCGGCGGGGTGCGCAAATTCTTCGTCGAGGCAAAGCGGCCTGGTGTAAACCTTAAGGAGGACGCAGTAGCTGCCTATCAGCTACGACGCTACCAATGGTCTGCCAAGCTGGCGCTCTCCATCCTTACCGACTTCGAGGAGTTCGCCGTCTACGATCGCCGCACAAAGCCGGCCAAGACAGACAAAGCTTCGACCGGCCGTGTGCTCTACCTCACCGTCGATCAGTACGACGAGCACTGGGATGAGATCGCGTCGATCTTTTCTCAGGGCGCCATCCTCACCGGCTCGTTCGACAAATACGCCAAAGTGGCCAAGCCCAAAGCGGAGGTCGACACCGCTTTCCTGAAGGAGATCGAGGGCTGGCGTGACGTGCTCGCCCGAAACATAGCCCTGCGCAATACGGAACTCTCTACCCGCGAACTCAACTTTGCCGTGCAGCGGACGATCGACCGGCTCATCTTCCTGCGCATCTGCGAGGACCGGGGGATTGAAGAATACGGCCAGCTGATGGCGCTTCAAAACGGGACGGAGACCTACCAGCGTCTGTGCCAGGTCTTCCGGCGGGCCGACGAACGTTACAATTCAGGGCTGTTTCACTTCCGCAAGGAGAAGGACCGCGCCGAAGATCCCGACAAGCTCACGTTGGGGCTTGAGATCGACGACAAGGTCTTGAAGGGCATCCTGAAAGAACTCTACTACCCGGAGAGCCCGTACGAGTTCTCCGTCCTCCCCGCGGACATCCTCGGCCAGGTGTACGAGCAGTTCCTCGGCAAGGTGATTCGATTGACCCCGGGCCATCGCGCGGTGGTCGAGGACAAGCCGGAGGTGAAGAAAGCCGGCGGCGTCTACTACACCCCGACCTACATCGTGGACTACATCGTTGAGCACACCGTGGGAAAGCTCCTCGAAGGAAAGACCCCACAGCAGGTGAGCAAGCTACGTGTGCTCGACCCGGCCTGCGGCTCCGGCTCGTTCCTGCTCGGCGCGTACCAGACGCTCCTCGATTGGCACCTGAAGTGGTACTCTGAGAACGACGCCGAAAAACACGCCAAAGGACGTCAGCCGAAGCTCTTCCACGGACCCGGCGGCGACTGGCGACTGACCACCGCAGAGAAGAAGCGGATTCTGCTCAATAGCATTTACGGAGTGGACATCGATCCCCAGGCCGTTGAAGTCACCAAGCTGTCGCTCCTGCTCAAGGTCCTCGAAGGCGAGAGTGAGGAAACGATCGGCCAGAGCCTGCGACTGTTCCACGAGCGCGCACTGCCCGACCTCGCCGACAACATCAAGTGCGGTAACTCGCTGATCGGCCCCGACTTCTACGAAGGCAAGCAACTTAGCCTGATCGACGAAGAAGAACGCTACCGGATCAACGCCTTCGACTGGAACGCCGAATTTCCCCACATCTTCTCCTCTCCTAGTGGGAAGGCATCCCTTTCTCCCTCTCCCGCTGGGAGAGGGCAGGGTGAGGGCAAAGGCTTCGACGCCGTGATCGGGAATCCGCCGTACATCCGAATCCAGGCGATGAAAGAATGGGCGCCCATCGAAGTGGAGTTCTACAAGCAGCGCTACACCGCTGCGAGCAAAGGGAACTACGACATTTACGTCGTCTTCGTGGAACGAGCCCTGCAACTCCTGAACAAGGAAGGACGAATGGGATTTATCCTTCCGCACAAGTTCTTCCAGGCGAAGTATGGGCAAGCGCTGCGGAAGCTAATCGCGAATGGACAACACTTGGCCGAAATCGTCCATTTCGGTGACGGACAAGTTTTTGCCGGTGCCAGCACATACACGTGCCTGATGTTTCTCGATAAAGGAGGCAAAGAGCATTTTCACTACTTCGAGGTCCACGATCTGAATGCTTGGCAAGCTAACGAGGAAGCCATCGAGGGTGAAATCCAAGCGGACACGGTGACAGAAAAGGAGTGGAACTTCGTCGTGGGGCCTGGGGCGGCGTTGTTCAAACGACTGAGCGAGATGCCGGTCAAGTTGAGTGATATAGCAAAACGACTGGCTCAAGGCATTAGAACTAGCGCCAATGAGGTTTATGTATTGGATTTGGTGGCAGATGATGGAAATACGATACAGGCCTACTCATCAGAACAAAACCGTCTCGTAGTCCTAGAAAGGAAGGTCGTGGCGCTGTTCTTAAAAGGACGTGAAATCAAGCCCTATCAGATTCTGCCGTCAGGTCAGGTTGTCATCATACCTTACCGCGTTAGAAGTGGTAGGAACACACTTATCCCAGAGAAGGAACTCGAGCAGTTATTTCCCAATACCTATGCCTATCTCCAAGGGAATAAGCCTCACTTAGAAAAACGTGAACGCGGCAGGATGAAAGGACCACATTGGTATGGATATGTGTATCCCAAAAACGTGGAAGTTATGTCCTCGGCAAAAATCCTTGTACCTGATATTGCTGATCGTGCGTCATTCGCCCTTGACGAAGACGGTGACTATGCTTTCACGAGTGGTTACGGTATCACCCTGCGCCAGGATGTGCAAGAGTCGCAGAAGTACGTTCTCGCCCTGCTGAACAGTTCGCTTCTCGACTTCTACCTAAAGCGCATCAGCACGACCATGCGGGGCGGATTCTTCCGCTACTTCACACAATTTATCGAGCAACTGCCTATCCGCGTGATCGACTTCTCCGATCCGACCGACAAGGCCCGCCACGAGCGCATGGTTGAACTTGTCGAGTCCATGCTGAAGCTTCACAAAGATCTCCAAGCCGCCAAGACCAATCACGAGAAATCGCTCATCCAACGCCAGATCAGCACCACCGACAAACAGATCGACCAACTCGTCTACGAACTCTACGGCCTGACCGACAAGGAAATCCGCATCGTCGAGGAGGCAACGGAATGAACGAGCAAGAGGAGACCCTCTGGGAGGTGCATTGAGCAAGGAGCTGAAGCAACCAACGGAGGATGAAAACATCGACTGTCACCTGCAGGAGGTCGGCATGGGAACTCTGATCTGTCGGGCTGCTCGCCACGGAGACAAGACGACCAACGAGGTGGACCCCACCATCTGCTTCAACTGCCCTGCTGGGAAGGTCTATAGAGAGTCAGGATGTGACGCTGTGCTCCCACGTCTCAGGTTCTTCCCGATTGGCGGGGGCGTCATGCCCGATTTCGAGGGGCTATTCTGCAGGATCAGGGAACGAGACACGACTCTTGAGGAGTGCGAGGTCTGCGAGCTAGTGCCGGCAGAGACAACAAAGCGCATCGTCACTGAGGCACGAGGCTTGTTCCAGGCAAAGTCGTTCTACTCTGCGTATCAGGATATTGAGGCCAGTCGCAAGGCGCTGAGAGACGGCAACTTCGAGAGCGCAGTGACCCGAGGAGTGTCCTGCCTGGAAAGCGTGATGCGGGCCGCGCACGAGAGACTCGCAGAGCCGCTACCAGGCAAGAAACAGCTAACCGATCTGTGGAAGTCAACCCGGCGCATCCTGAGGTTTGAGGAACTTGACGAAACGGAATCGGTATCAACCCTTCTCAACTCCCTTTCGGGTGTGATGGGGCATCTGGGCGGTATGAGGAATGCGTTAGGCGACGCTCACGGCAAAGGCACGACGAGGCCAGACGTTCCTGCCAGCATCGCGGAGCTTGCGCTCAATGTTGCGTCAACGATAGGCACGATGATCATCCGCCGCCTCAACCAACTGGAGGACAGTGAGAGTGTGTGAGGCGATCATCAAGGTGCTCTTCCCGCTGGATGATGGCTTCCTTCGCAGGAGCTGCCCATACTGCCGGAGAGAGTTCAAGATCCTGCTTAAGAAAAGCGAGATCGAGGATCTGGTCAGCAAGCTGGAAGACTCCTTTCTGGTAGAAGAGACGACAGGAACCGAAACCCGTGAAGATCGTGAGGTGGAGGGTTTGTTCACATGCCCATACTGCGGCCGACAGGCAGGTGAGGACCGCTGGTGGACACAAGAGCAGCAGTTGCATATCAGGATACACCTCGAGAACCTCGCGGCCGAGGTGATCAACGAGCAGTTCATTCAACCGTTGAAACGCAAGTTCGGCAGAAAGACAAGTGGCCCTGTCTCAATCCGGTTCGAGGGGAAGGAGCTGGAGAAGAAGAGCGCGTGGATGTCACCTGAGGCCTCGGACATGGAGATCTTCGAGCTTCCGTGCTGCGAGCGGAAGGTGAAGATTGATCCCGAGTGGTCTGGAGAGATCCACTGTTTCTTCTGCGGCTTTCCTCATGCGTCGAAAGGTGCTGGAGAAGGGCCTGACAGGCGGGCGGCCATGCCCGGAGGTGACTAGCAGGCCGCAGCTTTCTAGACCCTGAACACACTCGGTGCGATGTGCTGCCAAATCACTGGTAAGGTTCCCAGAGCAAATGGGTTAGACGGGTGTCGCGTCCTGCAATCCGACACTAGATCTCGTCAGAATCCAGCAGCTTCGTCCTGTCGCTTGGCGGCCGATCCTTGCGCTCTCCCACACAGGCTGACCAGCGGACTTGCCAACGGAGCGGCAGAAGCACTACCTTCTCGAAGCAGGAGCACACATTTAGGAGGAAGAAGGAGTATGGCTCTACGACAGACCTACCTGAGCTTGAAGAAGGTGCTGCCCAAGGACGCGGAGTATGTTTTGGTGATGCGGGGGCGGGGAAATGACGAGCTCGCGCCATCCAAAGAGCTTCTCGACGAGTTCAACAGCTGGAAGGCGCGCTTCAAGCCGGGACAAGGCTACGAGACAGCGTACGACTTCGCCTGGGCGAAGAGCGACTACGAGAAGCGATTCCGTGCTCAGATCCAAGAGAACCCGAAGGCCCTAGCCAGGCTGCGAGAGCTTGCCGAGCGGGCCCGGACGCGTGACATCTTCCTCATCTGCTACGAAGCGTACGACAAGCCCTGCCACCGCAAGTTGCTCCTACGAATCGCTGAGGAGGAGTTCGGCGCAGCCGTTGACGACACCCCCTATCTGTCGCCCGGTCTCGTCAAGGTCACCCAGTCTGCAAGCAAAACGGATCTCACAGCCTGACCGCCGCGTCTCGGGGAACCGGCCCTTCCTGACTTCTGTCCGCGGTGTTTGGTCGATCGGCTTGCAGCTTGTTGTTTGTAGCGTGTGGGAATAACGTGAATCTCAAGGACGTATACCGAGACGCCGTGAGGAGCAGTCTGAGATAGGGTCTACGTCTCTCGAATTACGTGTTGGCTTGGGCTTTTAGCATGGACTACTATGGTCTCACCGAACGCGACTTCTTGCGGAGGCCAGCCTGTTCTGAAAACTGGCGCAAGAGCTTTTCGAGGTTCTTCCTCGCGATGCTCGACGAGCACAGGTAGGATGAGACGGATGGAACGCTCAGAGCCAATCCGAGACTATACGATCACGCCGCATGCGGCGTTCGAGATGCGCCGCCGAGGAATTGATGAAAACACAGTCCGTCAGGTGTTGGACCATCCCGAGCAACGGGAAATGGTTCGACCCGGGCGCGAAGTGCTACAATCGAGACTAGAGCTCGAAGGGCGGAACTACTTGGTCCGCGTGTTCGTCGACATCGACCGCGTGCCGCCGGAGGTCGTGACGGCCTACCGAACGAGCAAGATTGAGAAGTACTGGAGGGATGAGGCATGAAGGCAACCTACGATCGGCGAACCGATACGTTGACGGTCATCTTGCGGGACGGCGTCCGCGTGACGGAGAGCGACGAGGACAAGCCGGGCGTGATCCTTGATTACGATGATCGAGGGAACCTCGTGTCGCTCGAGGTCTTGGACGCCTCCCGGCGGGTCAGCGAAGCGAGCAAGATGGAGTTCCAGACGACGGGATGATGAACTCACTCAAGCCCTGGTACGCCCGTACTGGACGGGGTCGCGTCCTGCAATCCAGCACTAGACTCTAGCACATCCATCGGGCGGAATCCGCGAGACGCGCAGCTTGTTTTGCCATTGTGATCCAACGAGCCGAACTCGTCAGCCGTACGCTTCGCTCCTTTTCGCCACTTTCACAATCACGACGGCAAGAGCCTCGTCTTGGATCTCGTAGAGGATTCGGTATTGCCCGCTGCGTAGGCGGTACTTGTCTTTCCCCGACAGCTTTCGACAGCCGGGGGGACGAGGGTCTTCTGCTAGCGCGAGAATCGCTCGGACGATTCGTTGTCTGTCCTTCTTCGAGTCGACAGCCTCAAGCTCCTTCAGAGCGGACGGCTTGATGAAGACGTCATATCTTGCCACGCCTGCGCAGCTCCTTGACAACGTCTTCAAACGGGAGGTTCGGCTCCATAGCCCGCTTTTCAAATGCAGCTAGATCCTCTGCATCCTCAGCGAGTGCGAGCTGGACGGCCTCATTCACGAGATCGGACATCGTCCGATCGGTCTCTACGGCCTTCAGGCGTAGTGCCTTGTGAATCTCCGGTTCGAAGTAGATCGTCGACCGCTTTGGCATCGGGCTCACCTCACAGACATTCTAGCATCAAAGCGTCAAGACGTCCAGCCCTTACGTCGAACGGGGTCACCCATCGGATTCTGTAGAAGTGATGGAAAGACCTCAGTCAAGTAGAATGTCTACTTGACGGGGTGGCTCACGAGGAATTCCGAAGTTGCAACCCACGATTCCTCAAGGAGCAGCCTGAAATAGGGTTTCTGTCCCTGGAATGCCTGGCGGTGATGGCAGGCAGGCCCCTTGCCGCTGTGGCCCATACGTGCTACACTGAGAGGATCACGGAGGTAGCACTATGAGCAAGACAGCAACTGTCCGGGCTCGGTTGGAGCCTGAACTCAAGGAGCGCGCAGAGACGATCTTCCATCGGCTCGGCCTGAACGCGACGCAAGCGATCACGCTGTTCTACAAGCAGGTGGAGCTTCGTGAGGGGCTGCCGTTCGACATTGCCATCCCCAACGCGGCGACGAAGCGGACGTTCTCATCCACTGACGCCGGACGCGAGCTGGTCCTCTGCAAAGACGCTGACGACATGTTCAAGAAACTGGGGATATGACGTATACCCCCGTCTATACGCGCCAGTTCGAGAAGGACATCAAACGAATCAAGCGTCGCGGCAAGAACCTCGACAAGTTCAAGATCCTTGCCCGCACGCTCCTTTCTGGCGAACCGCCGGACGCCATTCACCGCGACCATCAACTGGTCGGCGATTACGCCGGTCGCAGAGAATGCCACATCGAATCGGACTGGTTGTTGATCTACAAGGTGGAAGAGACTCGGATCATCTTTGAGCGAATGGGGACGCACGCCGACCTGTTCCGGAAGTGAGACGGCGCAGCATGTCGTTGCTGCTGACGCCGTGGGCGGCATTCAAGAAGGGGGTAGATCTTCACTCTTTGGTGTTCTGTGCCTCCTGCAACGTGCCTTGCGCTTGGGTCGGATCAACGGGGAAGACCTTTTTTGCTGTTTTGGATGGTCTGGTGAAGAAAGGCTACCTGGGCACGGCCCACAGGGTGAAGTCCGTTCACATCACCGAGGACGGCGTCGAACAAGCCCGGGAACGGCAGAAGAAGTACTCGGAGAGATAGCGGCTGAATCAGAACTCCGGGGACGCAACCCATGATTCCTCAAGGAGCAGCCTGAGATGAGGTTTGTGGTCCTCGGATTCGAGCGGCACTCATCAAAACAGCGCGCTTTCTAAAGATGTCCCCCCTTTTTGCCATTGCCTGCAAAATCCAATGGCGGACCCTCCCGCTCGCTCCTGCTCTACACGGAGGGCACGCCGTGTCTACAGGCCGAGAGGGGTTATCTGGTACTTAAACGCATAGCCTGCCTTGACCGCCGCTTCTTCTATGAAGGTTCTCACCGTCGAGAAGTCAAACGTGTAGCTGTACTGCGCGCCGAACAACTTGGACTGCTCTTCGATGGTGCCTTCCCTCGGTCCCGTGCCGGTCTTGTAGCTCTCTTTCTTGAACCCGAAGCCACTGTCGCCCGAGGACATGCCGGAACCGGACTCCTTCAGCATCTCTGTGAAACGAAGCTCCTTGTTGTCCTCATCCACGCGGAACTTCGCGCTGTAGGTGAGCTTTTTCTTCGAGAGAAAGACTTTCCTCTCAGCGACGGTGAACTCCACTGAATAGACTCCCCGCTTCTCTTTCAGAGTCGCCGGGATTCCCTCGACGAACTTCTTGATCTCATCGACTAGCATCGTGGCATCCTCCTTTCCCCTGTTGATGGCCCATCAATGATAGCGCGTCTATCGCCGGTACGGAAAAGCCGAAAAAATCCGGGACGCAACCCATGATTCCTCAAGGAGCAGCCTAAGATAAGGTATGTGTCCCCGGAACTTGGCCTGTCATCCCGTCAGGCGAGGCGTACGCAAGTGCGATTGCCATAGCTAAGGTCTGGAGTGCCTCGAATGACACTCGGAGACATGGGTTTCCCTTCCGACTGGATGCGGGAGTATACTAGATTGATGCGAATCCAGAAAGAAGGAGGTGAGAAATGATGTCCCGATTCCTAGTTGCACACAGCGTTGTATTTAGCGAGGAACAGCTGAAGGAGCTGGCCAAGACGCCCCTTCCGGAAGGGATAACTTGGATGCGAACCTTCTGCGGTTTTGAAGACAGCAAGAGCTTCTGTGAGTGGCAAGCGCCGAGCCGTGAGGTGATTGAGCAGGTGCTTCGCCAAGTTAACGTCTCCTACGATGCGATCTACCCCGTTCGCCTGTTTGACGTTCCTACGGCGAGCCTCGAGCCGTAACAGACGCAGCGTGGTACCTCATAGCTATGAAGCAGATCGGCAGCTTATGCGGCCGTCGTCTCTCCGACGTTGCCTCTATGCAGCCTAGCATCGGATCAAGAGGGATGTTCTACCATCGGATTTTGTAGAAGTGATGGGGAGACCACAGTCAAGTAGAATGTCTACTTGGCGGGGGTGTGGCTCACAAAGAATTCCGAGATCGCAACCCATGATTCCTCAAGGAGCAGCCTGAAATAGGGGTAGAAAGAAAGGGGACACATACTATATTTCGGGACCGTGATCCAACAAGCCGAGCTCCTCGGCGGGGAGTGGGCGATGACCGGAGGAGAATGAGCACCACGAGAACAGGACTGATTGAAGTAGCAAGAGCTGTCGTCACGGAGCTGGAGCTCGCAGGTGGGAACTCCGCTGGGGGTGTCGGTGCGGCGATTCGGACCGTGAACGGGAACATCTACACGGGGGTCTGCATTGACCTTGCCTCCGGGCTTGGGTTCTGCGCTGAGGTGGCGGCGATCGCACAGATGGTGACGAATCGCGAGACGCAGATCGACACGGTGGTCGCTGTGACCTTCGACGGGATTCTTCCGCCGTGCGGTCGCTGCCGCGAGACAATGGCTCAGATCGACCCGCGGAACCTCGACTGCACGGTCATCATCAGTGAGGACGAGGACGTGCGCTTGCGAGACCTGCTCCCCAGCCACTGGATGACGCGCAAGAAGGATCGGCAAGATGGCTGAGCCTCTTCTGATTTCGGCTAAGAACCTGGGTGAGCTGGCGTGTGCCGGCTTCTGTCCGCGCTGCGTGCGCAGACTGTAAACTCTCATGTGGGCTTGTGCCTGTTACCCGACAAGATCGCTACGATCGAATAGCGGCACGATCGCTCATAGCGTTTAGTGTTGTGTTCAAGGTCTGCATTTATTGGCGGCTTTATGATCGAAAATAGCATGAATCGATCATAGAAATACTCAAAGCATCCGCTTGCGCGCATTGACAAGTCGCGTTAAGAGCGATAATATGGCGAAACGATCATAACGTTATGGGGCGTGGTCGATGACTCAACCTGGGCAGTACGTTCAAGCAACCGAAGGGTACTCCGCTTTCGTCCCCGATCCGCTTCCGCCCGAGCTGGAGTGGACACTTCAACTCACGTACGCGCTCTCTGACGCCGATCGTGCGATCGGCCGGTTGGCGGGGGAGGGCCGGCGCTTGCCCAATCCCCATGTTCTTATGCGGCCGTTCGTTGCTCGGGAGGCTGTGCTGTCGAGCCGCATTGAAGGAACACAAGCAACGCTTGGAGAGCTCCTCGCAGCGGATGCGGGTGCCGTCGTCGATCGTAGTCCAGAGGATTTGCACGAAGTTGGCAACTACGTGGTCGCTCTTGAATACGGCATCAAGCGCCTCGAGAGCCTTCCACTCTGCGTTTCCCTGACCAAGGAGATCCACCGTCTGCTGATGGAGGGTGTCCGGGGTGGGCATGCTCGCCCTGGAGAGATTCGTGACGTTCAGAACTGGATAGGTGTTCCAGGCTCGACGTCACACACCGCGACCTATGTACCTCCACCTCCGGCAGAATTGCAGAACGTGCTTGGAGCGTTGGAGAGGTTTCTGCAAGACCGAAGCCTGCCCCCGCTTGTACAGATCGGCCTTGCCCACTACCAGTTCGAGGCGATCCATCCTTTCCTGGATGGGAATGGCCGAGTCGGACGTCTTCTCATCACACTCTATCTCGTGGAACGGGATATCCTGCCGACACCTCTCCTCTACCTGAGTGCCTTCTTTGAGGCGACCCGGGCGGAGTACTACACAAGGCTTCACGCGGTAACAGAGGAAGGGGATTGGGCGAATTGGTTGCTCTATTTCTTGAACGGCGTGGCGCGTCAATCTGAAGACGCCGTGGACCGTGCGGAGAGGATGCAGGAGAGGCTGGATGAATGGCGACTACAGGTGGCTGGTCTAGGATCGCCAACACCAGCACGTGTCGCCGATCTCCTGGCCGGCAATCCGTTTGTCACGGCCAAGGGCGTTGCTGCCAGCCTTGACGTTGCCGCTACCACCGCGCGGCGCGCGATTGAGCGCCTCGTTGACCTGGGAATCCTGACTCAAGTGGATGCGCGGCGGAGGGATCGTGCCTACTGCGCAACCGCGCTCCTAGAGATCCTGGAAGAACCAGCGAAGTTGACTCCCCAAGGGTAGCTCGAACGTAATTCACATCACCCTCACTTCGAAGTGAAGGGGTCGGAAGGAAGTGAAGAGGTGAAGGGGGCGGGTCTAGTGTCACGTCTGGTTAATCTCTTGACAATGGATGCGGATCGTGCTACGGTG
>CAZOUO010000006.1:0-42275 GCA_964582975.1 uncultured Thermotogae bacterium
CCAGGGCGTGGCGGCGTACCAGGCCGATCTGCATGGTCATAAGATTACGTTCATCGATACACCGGGGCATAAGGCGTTTACCGGAATGCGGGCCCGCGGGGCAAAGGCCACAGATATCGCCATCCTGGTCGTTGCGGGAGACGACGGCGTGATGGCGCAGACCGTGGAGGCAATTGATCACATTCGGGCTGCGGGTATGCCAATGATTGTAGCGATCAACAAGATCGACAAGCCAAACGCAGACGTGAACAACGTGATGAACGACCTCGTTAAGCATGGCCTGACTCCGGAAGCATACGGTGGCCACACGATCACCGTTCCCATCTCTGCTTTAAACGGCGAGAATATTGAGGATCTGCTGGAGATGATTCTACTCGTTGCGGAAATGGAGGATCTGCGCGCCGATCCCAAGGGCCCACTGGAGGCAGTCATTATCGAGAGCCACCTCTCTAGTGGACGGGGACCAGTAGCCGCGGCCGTGATCAAGGACGGGACTTTACGCGAGAAAGACTGGATAGTAGCGGGTTCGACTTGCGGTCGCGTGAAGGCGCTCATCGATGGGAGTGGCAAGCGGGTGCACGAGGCCAGGCCGGGCCAAGCTGTGGAGATTCTCGGGCTGCAGGAGGTCCCTTCGGTGGGAACGCCAATTGAGGTCAAGCAGTCTCCCAACGAAGCGAAGCGCTGTGCCGAAGAAAAACGGGCGAAAGAGGTGACGCCGCGTCGGTCGCGCGCTCTGTTGAGCGTTGAAGATCTATTCCGGGAAGCGACTGAGGAAGCGAAGCTGGCCATAATCCTCAAGGCAACATCGACCGGCGCGCTTGAGGCTGCAAGGCGAGAGCTCGAGGCAATCGAGGTAGGGGACGTGGAGTTGGAATTCTTGCACGCGGGCGTAGGAACCGTCTCTGAGAGCGATATTCTCCTTGCTTCAAGCGTTTCGGGCCTTTGCTTTGTCGTTGGATTTGGGGTGAAGGCAGACGGCAAAGCGACGAAATTGGCCGAACGCGAAGGGGTCATCGTCCTTTCCTACGACATCATCTATGATCTAGTTGATGCAATCGATCGTGCCCTCAAGCGAATGGTCTCTCCAGAATATGAGGAGATCGAGGTTGGCGAAGCTGAAGTGCGTGAGCTGTTCAAGATTCCAACCGGGATGGTAGCCGGGTGTTACGTCAACGAAGGAAAGGTCACGCGCAACGGCAAAGTCCGTGTCCTGCGAGGGGACACGGAAGTCTTCACGGGAGAGATTGCCTCACTGCGCCGATTCGAGAACGATGTTCGAGAGGTGCAGGCAGGCCGTGAATGCGGGATCCTCATCAAGGACTTCGACGATATCGAGATTGGAGATCAGCTTATCATCTTCACTCTGGAAGAGGTCAAGCGCTAAAGAGAGCCATGACCGTTGGCCTCCTTACCCTGCATTTTCATCTTCCCGCGATCGAATCGTTGAAACAGAAGCGATCGATCGTTAGGGGAATCCTTGCAGACGTGGATCGCCGTGGACCCTCGTTCGCAGCAGCCGAGGTCGATGATCTCGACGTTCTCAATCGTGCGACGATCCAAGTTGCCTACTTATCGAATGATCCGCACCACACTGACTCGGTCCTAACGCGGATTCGCACCGGGCTGGAAGCCGGGAAGGGCTACGTCGTGGAGGATTATAACCTGGAGATACTATGAGTGCAGGACGTGGTCGCGCCCGATTGCGCGAGGAGATTAAGCGAGAGATTTCCACGATCGTGGAATTCGAGGCGCACGATCCGGTTCTCAAGGCGGCTTTCCCTACTGTCATGGATGTCGAGCTCTCCGTCGATGCCCGCTACGCCAAGGTGTATGTCGCCATCGGCGCTCCCGAGGCTGATAAACAGGCTGTTATGGCTGCCTTCCGGCGTGACCGCGGCTTCTTGCGCACCGAGCTTGCGCACCGGCTTTCGCTTCGTTATACCCCACAACTGGAGTTCATCCTTGATGAAACCATAGAACGTGCAATGCATCTGGAAAGATTGCTACACGACGAAGAAGATGAGCTTGCACCGGATTAAGTGGATAGTGTCGGTGCCATTTCGACAACCGGTTCTTCTTTTGGCCTCCCTCCTCTTTTCGGGGATCCTCTACGTGGCGAACATGCAAGCCAGTATCTACGACATCCAAAGCCCGAAATGGGTCATTACAATGGCCGTTTTCATCCTTTTTTCCCCACTGTTCCACGGAGTGGTGATCCTTCTTGTTCGCGGGGTCGAGAGAGGAGAGGCCATTTCCCCGTGGCGAGCTCTCACGCAGACTGCCGCTTTCTACCCACGCCTTGTTGTCGGAGAGATCCTGGTCAATCTAGTCGTGGTAGCAGGGCTTCTCTTATTCGTTCTTCCTGGGATCTATGTAGGTTTGCGGTTTATCTTCTACAAACAGGCGATCCTGATCGATCAGACCACCGGTGCAGCTGCTCTGCAAACAAGTCTTCGCCGCACCCCTGGCTGGCGCATTCCTCTTGTCTTGGTTCTGCTGCTTGCCCCTTTCTACGGGTTTGTTGTCCTCATCGGCTACCTAGTAGCGCAATATTCTTTGGGTGCCTTTGGAGAGGGACTCGCCGTGGTCGCCTCGGCCCTCACCCTTGTATGGACGAATGCACTGTTGACGAACCTTTATGTTGAACCGACGCCGATACCGTCCCTTAAGGGAATCTAAGAAAGGCGACCCTAAGGTTCAAAGGGGGATAGAGACTTCTGGCAAAAGCCAAATGGCTAAAGTGAAATGGATTAAGAAAACAGCACAAGGAGGTGCTTTGAGACGATGTCATTAGCGTTTGAAGCTCCACTATTTCGAACGATGTTTCGAAGACGGACGAGGCGGTTTCCCTTGGGAGGCAAGCTCCCGTCGCGACGCGCTGGCCTCAATTATGAGTCCAAGGAGAAGCCGGTTTCGTTGAATAAGTTAGAAACTGCTATTCTGTGCTTTTCTGCTTGTGGGACGACCGGCGTCACGGTCGAAGAGATCAGGCATCTCATGGGACATCTCACTGTCACCGGAAGAACAGCGGCAAGTCCTTGCGCTTCGCTAACAGTAGAACTCTTCTTCAGCAACGACGACGGCGTCTTCTATTACAAAACACCACCACTCGAGGAGATCGTTCCGAAGAAGCGGGTGAGGATAGAGACGTTGGAAGACCGAGTAAAAATCCTTGATGACTTTCGAAATAATGTGATCAAGGTTCGAGACGGTCGGTTGCCGATCCCCCGCGAGACTATCGGGTCGGCATTTGAGAGCATGGTCGATCTGCCTGGAACGACCCTGTTTGTTCCGATTGCTGAAACCACCGGGGAGTACATCAACATGCTGATGACCTGTTTGGCGCAATTCAGGTGGCAGTTGTGGGACGAGGTCAAGGATCAGCCTGCTGGTGTTGGCAAGTGGATCGACAGCGGTGTTCTTAACGGCGACCGAGTGGGTATCTACCACTACGAGTCGCTTTTGCCGTGGATCTGCAATCTTGAGGCCGGCATCGCGATGCAGAATCTGTCGCTTGCTGCGCAGGCCATGGGCCTAGGGGCATTCATGATGCATACCGTCGATCTCAAAACAGTAATGAGCTTGTTGGACATGCACTTTGAGGAGGTCAAAGGCGAAGGATTCCCGCAAGCGTCGCCTAACCCAGTGGGCATAGAGGGACTCATCGAGGGGTATTGTCCGCCGTATTTCAGCATGGATGAGGCTGTGGAAGCGGTCGCGGCACGAAAATGGGGACCGGAGGGGATCTACGGCCCAAACGGCTACGACATTCCCAAAGCGAAATTTTTCGACGATCTATTGGACATCGCTAAAGCTTACTGCAACTATATTTATGAGACTTACGGGAGGTTCCCGAAGTACCGAGACGCCCTGTTTATACCGGTCCTGATGCAGGTTCATCATCTGGACCTCGGGTTCTATGACAAATTCTTCCCCGAGTACCTCGACGAGATGGATCGGGCGCACATGGCTCTTTGGCATCCAGATTCGTCAAGATGAGCATAGAGGGTAGGTGCTCGCTGACCTTGCGACAGACGGTATGGACTAAGACTGTTTGTGCATCTTGGAAGTCTGTTGAAACCTCTGAAGAACTGCTTGAGAGCGACTAGGCTCTTCCTGGAACTTACGATATTGAAGCGGACAGTTCGCATCAGCAAATTTTCTGATTTAGGCCTTTCTCCCATATCCAGCTGTTTCACTACTGAATCTCACGGACATACGGAAAGACATGCCTGACTCACTAGCCTTCTAGGGGTCCCAATAAATGCGTTCGCCTTGGAGGCTTACAACGAGAGGCAAGTTTCAGTGCTTATTATTTCCTTCACACTCTCTCGGATTTGGCTTGTTACGATACGCACAGCCCAAACGGTCACGTCCACGAGAAAAAGGGGCAGGGGCATTGCGCGGAGCAAATGGCTGTTAAACGTCAATGGCTTTGAAAAAGCTATAGCCGGGCGTTTGCAGTTCCTGACGAAAGAAAAATTTCAGGATCGTATTGACAGAAGGAAAGACATATGCTAAAGTGAATGTAGGAATATGTGGAGCCAAGCGTGGAGTTACCTACTTAATCATCCGGACAAGATCTTAAAATGGACCCTGCAACACCTATACATCATCCTAGTTGCCAACGCGTTAGCTGTGGTTATTGGAGTCCTGATCGGGATCTACATCTCGGGAAAGGGTCGCGAACGCGTCGCGGAGACGGTTATTTACTTCGCCAGTATCATGATGACGGTCCCCTCACTCGCGTTGTACGGTATCCTCATGGGGATCTTATCGTCGCTATCGCTTCCCTCTATCGGCTTTCTTCCCGTGGTGATCGCGCTTACGCTGTACGGACTTCTTCCGATCATCCGCAACACGTATACCGCCATTCGCGAGGTCGATCCAGCGATGATAGAGGCGGGACGTGGGATGGGAATGAGCGAAATGCAGATCCTGAACAAGGTGAAGTTGCCGTTAGCGGTTCCGGTAATCATGGCGGGGTTGCGACAGGCCATGGTGATGAATATTGGAATTGCTGCGATCGGGTCCTACATTGGTGCAGGAGGATTGGGACAGCCGATCTTTCGGGGCATTGCGAACTACCGGACGGATCTCATCTTGATTGGGGCGATCTGCGTCTCACTTCTGGCGATTGTGGTGGATTTCCTCATGGGCGGTGTGGAATGGATTACTACTCCCAAAGGAGTCCGGATTAGGAGGAAGCGGTGATCAAGCTCGAGCATGTTGGAAAGACATTTGCGGACGGGACCGAAGCGGTCAAGGACATGTCTCTGGAGATCGAAAAAGGCGAGTTTTGTATTTTCTTGGGGCCTTCGGGGTGTGGAAAAACAACTAGCATGAAGATGATCAATCGCCTGATTCCCCAAACGACTGGGAAGATCTACATTGACAATGTCGATACCCTGGAGCTTGACTCAAACGAGCTTCGGCGCGGGATCGGTTATGCCATTCAAAACATCGGACTGTTTCCTCATCTCACAGTAGAGGAAAACATCGCCACCGTTCCCCGGTTATTGAAATGGCCCAAGGCCAAGCAGCGTGCCCGGGCCGAGGAGTTGCTCCACCTGGTCGGAATGGATCCGAAAGTCTTCATGGCCCGCTACCCAAGCGAACTCTCTGGCGGACAGCAACAGCGGATCGGGGTGGCCCGATGCCTCGGGGCCGATCCTCCGATTTTGCTGATGGACGAACCGTTCGGCGCGATCGACCCTATTACCCGCAGTAAGCTCCAAGAAGAGTTTTTGAAGATCCAGGCAAAGATCAAGAAGACGATCGCATTCGTGACCCACGATATCAACGAAGCGATCAAGATGGGAGATAAGATCGCCCTGATGCGGGAGGGTGAGCTAGTGCAGTACTCC
The DNA here is from genome assembly GCA_964582975.1 of uncultured Thermotogae bacterium. Taxonomy (GTDB): domain Bacteria; phylum Bipolaricaulota; class Bipolaricaulia; order UBA7950; family UBA9294; genus CAZDDA01. The sequence goes on from CAZOUO010000006.1 coordinate 5,868, forward strand.
GATCCCGCTACGCTGCTCAGTTCACCGAACGACGAGTTCGTTCGAAACTTCATCGGAGCTGATCGCGTCTTGAAAGGCTTGCGCCTACTCAGGGCCAAGGACGTGATGCAGAAGGCTCCTCCCACGGTCAAGGTTGATGAGGATCCAATGAAGGTGAGAGCTCGCATGGAGAAGGCCAACATGCGATGGTCTATGTTGACGGATGAAAATGGCCGGTTCCTTGGCTGGATCACGTGTGAGGATCTCCAGGAGTCCAGGCCGATCAAAGAGATCATCGAGCCTCCAACCGTCACTGGCGCGCCCGAAACACCGCTCAACGAGGCGTTGTCCCTAATGCTTGGCAGTGCGATAGGAAACTTGGCAATCCTAGACGAGGATGAGCGCCTTATTGGTGTGTTATCGTTTGAGATCATCCGGAGAGTTCTAGGAGAGCAAGAGAACGCGGTGACTGCAGAACCCTGTGGAGATGAGTTGTGAGCCGATATGTCACGTTAGCCGTGCTGTTGGCCGTCTTTTGTGGAGCCACCATCTGGATGACAAGTCTGGGCTCCGTCGGGATTTTCAAGATGGCTCCGCCGATGAAGGTGTTAACAGCTACACTCCGCCACCTGCAAATTGTTGCTGCTGCAGAACTGTTGGCCATCTTGATCGGAATTCCGATCGGTTTCCTGGTGACTCGACGAGCGTTTCGCTTCGTCTCGCCTTTGTTGATAGGAATTGCGAATATAGGACAAACAGTGCCTACACTTGCCTTCATCGGAGTCGCGGGGGTTTTTCTGGGGATGGGCTACAACGCAGCAGTGATTGCTTTGTTTGCCTATACCGTTCTTCCGATTATCCGAAATTCCTACGCCGGGATTCGGTCGGTCGATCCTGCGGTTAAGGAGGCGGCCCAAGGGATGGGGATGTCCAAGTGGCAAGTGACTCGGCGGGTCGAGCTGCCGCTTGCTCGGCCAGTGATTATGGCCGGAATCAGAACGTCAACCGTAGTGAACGTAGGCACGGCGGCGGTCGCTGGAATGATTGGTGCCGGGGGGTTGGGTGAACTTATTATGACTGGGATCGCAGTGCGCACGACGCAACTCATTATCCAAGGTGCTGCCCCCACGGCGGCGCTGGCCATCGCCCTCGACGCCATTCTTGGAAAGGTCGAGGACTGGATGACCCCACGCGGGCTCAAGGTGCTCAAACTGGCGCAATGGCAGCAGCAGTGATTCCCTCCTATTGGCAAAGGGCCTATGCGTGCTGCAGATGTTGTAGGCAACGCTGACCGGTGAGGGATTCCTACAAGACCATATGCTCAGGAGGTGATAGCTGAGCCGAAAAACGCTAGAAACCAAACTCAAAAGGAGGGTATCCGATGAAAAGGTTGTCTCTAGGTTTGGCGCTGTTGTTGGTTGTTTTGGTAACAGGGCTGGTGCTAGCAGCTCCGATACGTATTGGCACGAAGAACTTCACCGAGCAGTTTGTCGTCGGCAATTTGATGGCGATTCTTCTCGAGGATCGAGGCTATGATGTCGACCTGAAGACCGGGATGTCGAGCACCGTGATGCGAGAGGCAATGGAGTCGGGAGACCTCGACCTGTGCATGGACTATACAGGCACCCAGTGGTTAACCTACACTGGGCATCCATTCATGGGTGAATCTCCCGAGGAGATGTACGAGAAGACCAAGGCTAGCGATGCAGAGATCGGTCTTGTCTGGCTCGATCCGATTTGGTGCAACAACACCTACGCCATCGCTGTTACCCAGGAGTTCGCGGAGGAGAACAACGTCTATACCCTGTCTGACTTCGCTGGCTATGTCAATGAGCGAGAGGGTAAGGTCGAGTTCGCCAGTGACTTCGAGTTCTACTCCCGTCCAGACGGGATCCTGGGATTGCAGTTGCACTATGGATTTGCCTTTCAACCCAGATACATCACCACGGTTCTTCCTGGTCTGACCTTTGAATACCTGATTCACGGGAGGAGTACAGCGGCCATGGTCTTTGGGACCGACCCGGTGGTGGTGAAATACAACTGGGTCGTGTTGCAGGATGACAAGAACTTCTGGCCTCCCTATGATCTATGTCCCTACTTGCCGGAAGGGGTCCTTGACGCCAATCCAGGGCTTGCGGATGTGCTGAACGAACTGATCGCCGCCTTCCCGGATGACCCGGTTGGCGCTCGCGCTGAGATGACCGCGTTGAACGCGAAGGTGGACATCGACATGATGGAACCGGAGGAGGCTGCAGAGGAGTGGCTCCGCGAAAAGGGGCTGATCAAGTAGCCTTCACAGCTAAAGAAAGGATTATGCAAGGGCCGGCAGTTTCGTCGGCCCTTGTTCTTAGCTTTCCAAGGCTATCGCGATGACTAAGGCGCATATTGAGTTCACACTGCCGACAAAGGTGACATTTGGCTCCGGCAAACTGGATGAGCTGGGAGAAGAGATCGCTCGTTGTGGCTTCAAGCGGGTGGTCATTATCACCTCTGAGGATCTCGTGGAACTGAAACTGGTCGAGAAGGCGACCGTAGCGGCAGAACAAGGAGGAGCAAAAACCCTTCTCTTCGGCAGGGCGGAGAGCAACCCCACCACCAGGAGGGTGACAGAAGGGGCCAAGGAACTGGAGGCATTCGGCCCAGACTGTTTGATTGGCTTCGGGGGAGGGAGCGCCATTGATCTGGCGAAAGGGATTGGTATCTGTCTTAGCCACGGCACCGACGATATTAAGGCATTTCAGGACTCCCATAATGTAAGAACTGCGTCTGTGCCAGTCATCTGTATTCCAACCACTGCGGGAACGGGGAGTGAGGTGAATTATTGGGCTGTTATTTCTGATCCAAACACCAAAGAGAAGCTCTCCATCGGACATCCGGCCATGTCTCCTCATGTTGCGATCGTTGATCCGGAACTGACTGTGACGTTGCCACCCCATTTGACCTTTTGGACGGGTTTGGACGCTCTGAGCCACGCAGTAGAGGCATACTTTTCTACCAGTTCCAACCGGCTGTTCGATGCGCTAAGCCTAGAAGTAGTGTCGATGATCATTGGCTCGATCGATCGAGCTGTGAAACATGGAGAGGACCTGAAAGTCAGGGAGAACATGTCCCTGGCCAGTTTGCTCGCCGGGGTGGTCATGCAAAATGTTGGGCTTGGCCTCATCCACGCCATGTCGCACCAAGTGAGCGGGCTCTACGATACCCCGCATGGGCTGACCAATGCAGTCCTCATGCCACAGGTGTTGAACTTCAATACATCCAGCTGTCTCGAAAAGGCGAACGCGTTAGATGGATTGTGTGGCGAGGGACTAAGCTTTGTGGCGTGGATAGAAAGGATACTGTCGAAGCATTGTATTGGACCGGATTCGATTGAAATCCTGGAATTAGACATTCCTACGATGGCCAAACGAGCCAAGAACAACGTGAATGCTCAAACGAACCCGAGAGTGGCAAGCATCGAGGAGATTGCCGAGATCTTCAGGAAGAGCTTCAAAGTTTGTCGCGCTGATCATTGCGGATAAGCAAAACAAAAGTGTGCTGTCAAGGGAGATCGTCTCCGCGTGGTCAAGGAAGAGTCAGACCAGGGATGGATCAACGGAGCTATCGAGTCTATAATTACGTTCAACTAGTAGCTCGTAGAGTAGGAGACCATGCCGCAGAAGGGACTCCAGGGAAGGAAGCTTCACCTGCTAAGCGCCAAAAAGGTCGAACGGATTCATCAAACCTCCCTTCAAATTCTAGAAGAAGTTGGTGTTTCAGTAGAAGATGATTATTTTTTAGATCTGTTTGACCGGGTCGGTGCGAGCGTTGACCGAAAGTCCCACACCGTAAGAGTTTCTCCTGTCTTGACCCAAGATCTTGTCTCTTTGGCCCCTTCTCAGTTTCTACTGGCTGGCGGCACGCGCGAAAACGACATGTGGATCGGCGACCGGCACGTCCACTTGGGAAGCGGCGGAGCCTGTGTGCGCGTTTTGGACCTGGAATCCGGTATTCCACGCGATTCCAGTTTGAAGGATCAAAACGATTTGGCCTGGCTGACGGAAAATCTGGAGAATGTTCATTTCTACCAATGCCCGGTCGTTTGCAACGACGTTCCGAAAGAGAGTCACACAGTCAATAGCTTTTACGCGGCACTCGCTGGGACAACGAAGAATGTCCAGGAGTCAGCCACTAGTCCGCAGGCCGCAGAAGACGCGATTGTGATGGCCTCCATGATAGCTGGCAGCGAGGAGGCCTTGCGCGCCCGGCCGTTCATCTCTTTTGTCACCTCGTGCATGATTAGCCCTCTTCGCTTGGACAGCAATGTTGCCAGGATCATGAAAACGGTTTTGACGCACGGAATTCCTGTTGCCCTTTCCAGTGCCCCGATAACGGGGCTCTCCGCTCCGGCCACGTTGGCAGGCTTGTTGGCCCTCGTTCATGCAGAGGAGTTGTTCGCCATCGCTCTATCACAAATCATTAACCCTGGAGCCCGGGTGCTCTACGGGGCGGTTCCTTCGGTTGCCAGCATGCGCGACGTGGGCTACCTTGCAGGCGCAGTGGAGACAGGGATCATGAACGCTGCCGCGGTGTTGCTTGCCAAGCGTGTGAATGTGCCAGCATATTCGGAAGCTGGGCAGTCGGATGCGAGACTCCCAGATATCCAAGCCGGTTATGAAAAGGCGCTGAATATCCTCCAGGTAGCGCTCTCTGGAGGAGACTATATCCATCACTCGGCAGGAATCCTTGAGTCTCTGATGACGGTGGCCTACGAGGAATTCGTCATCGACAATGACATCAACGGCATGGCCATGCGTGTCCTTGAGGGGATTAAGGTCGACGATGAAACGCTAGCCTTCGACGTGATCAAGGAGGTCGGACCGCATGGCCGGTTCCTCACTCACAAGCACACCCTGAAGTATGCGCGAAGCGACGAATTCTATGTGCCAACTGGGCTTGGTCGCAAATCATTGCGGAACGAAATGGCAGACCAGTACGACGCCCGCGAGCATGCCAGAGAGATCGCTCGGGAAATCCTCGCCCAAAAGCGGCCTACGCTGATTCCTCCTCAGGTCGATCGTCAAATCCGTGAGCATTTTGATATTCGTCTGCCGGTGACCAGTTGACTTCGTTCGCCATGGCCGGGTGAGGACTTTAGGCAAGCTGCTCGCTAGACATCGAGATAGTGGCGCCGTTCCCACTCCGTGACGGTTCGATCGAACTCGGCGATCTCGATTCGTTTTGCTCCAATAAAGAACTCTGTCGCTTCGGTTCCGAGGCTTTGCCTAATCATGCGGTCGGTTTCCAATGCATCGAGTGTTTCATTAAGCGAGGTTGGCATAGGAAGGATGCCACGTTTGCTTTTCTCCTCTGGACTCATTCGATAGATGTCTTCCTCTATCGGCGGTGGGGGATCGATGGTGCGTTCAATGCCGTCCCTTCCAGCGCTAAAGATTGCGGCGAAAGCGAGATACGTATTGGCGGAGGGGTCTGGCGAGCGAAACTCAATTCGGGTTGATTCTTTCGGGGTAGTGGTCGCCGGGATACGGATCAGTGCGGAACGATTGCGGTGTGCCCAAGCGACATTCACCGGCGCCTCGAACCCAGGCACCAGCCGCTTGTAGGAGTTGATCGTGGGGTTGGTCAAAGCCGTAATGGCATATAAGTGCTCGATCAAGCCACCGATGAAGTAGCAGGCTTCCTGGGAGAGTCCCGCTTCGGTCTGGGGATCGTAGAAGACGTTTACTCCGTTCTTGTACAGAGATAGATGCAGATGCATCCCGCTTGCGGCGAACCCGGAGACCGGCTTTGGCATAAACACGGCGTGCAGATCGTGTTGGGCCGCCACGCTTTTGGCAACGTACTTGACGAACAGCAGGCGGTCCGCGGTGGTCATCGGATCTGCATATTTGATGGATAATTCCTGGATGTGAGGCTCGATCTCGTGGTGAGATTTCTCCACCGGGATGCCCATTTGAAGCAGGCTGTTAACGATCTCTTTTCTCGTGAGTTCTTCAACGTCGCCGGGAACAAGTGCAAAGTAGCCTGCCGAGCCGGATACTTCACTTCGGGTGCTGGGTATTTGGCCTTGGGGAAAAAGGAAGAACTCGGGCTCCGCCCCAACGAAAAACTCCAGTCCCGCGCTCGCTGCCTCCTCCATGAGGCGGCTTAAGATCTGCCGAGGGCTTCTCGACGAGGCCTCTTCCGGAAAGGCATAGACGTCTGCGATCACCGCGGCCGTTGCACCCTCTTCACCGGTCTTTCCGGTAGGTATCGTCCATGGAAAAACAGTTAGGGTTCGCAGGTCTGGCCTAAGGTACATGTCCGCATCCTCGATATCGGAGAAGCCGCGTATTGACGAGCCATCAAAGCTGATACCTTTTTCTATTGCTGCTTCCCATTGCTCGGTCGGAATCTCCACACTCTTTGGCTCGCCCAGACAATCGACGAACAGGAGGTTGACAAACCGGACGTTCTTTGATTCTAGTGTTCGCAGCGTCTCCCGAGTACGACTATCATCAGTAGTCATCGAGTCTCCCCTTTGTGAAGCGCTCGACGCGCCTTCAGTTTTCGTCTAAAGGCATTCTTTTCGCAGCGGAACCCGTTTTAAAAAAAGATCTCGCCTTCTTTCCACAATGTTTCCATCTCTTGTAAGCGAGCCAGGGACTCGTTTTCCTTGCGGATACTGAGCGCAGTCGAGATCGCGCACAGTATGGATAAGGGAGCAGCAAATGCATCGATGTAGGAAACCGCCTTGCAGCGAGCCAGCAGATAGTAATCGGCGAACTCGACCAGCGGCGAGAGTACTGAGTCGGTTATGGCCACTGTTGCAACAGGCTTCGTGCGGGCGAGGCGCAAGTCACGAACGACGGCGTTTGTGTAGCGGGGAAAAGAGATGGCAACGACGACGGAATGATTGGTGGCATAGGCCAATTCTTCCTGGAACGCTCCGGTTGCCGACGTAACGGCCACGGTATTGTCTAGTGTCTTCTTTAAGCCCATTTGGAAATAATGGGCGAGGGGAGCGGACATCTTGTAACCTAAGATGATCACCTTGTCAGCGTTTTGAAGACGGCTTAGCACCTTGTCAATCGTCTTCGCATTGAGCCCTTCCAGGGTCGCTTCGAAGTTTGTCATATCTGTTAGTAGGGACTGAATCACTGGGCTCTTGCTGTCCGCGTACCGATGACTTCCTTCCAGCCGATGCACCGTAGTCAGTCGCGCCTGCAGCTCATGTTGTAGAGCATCTTGCAGTTCCGGATATCCGGAAAACCCGAGGTCAGTAGCGAGCCGAATGACGGTTGGTTCACTAACGGATGCACGACGCGCTAATTCGGCTGCAGTAAGGAAGGAGGCTTCAGTAAAATTGTCCAAGATATACTTAGCAGTTTGCCTCTTTTTTTCGGAAAGAGGCGTCGATCGGATCAACTCTAATACGTCCTTTGGTTTCTCTTTCATGATTCTATGTTATCGCACGGTTACTGAGCGTGCCAATCTCCAAGGTCGACCAGAACTCCCTCACGCGTTACATCTTGTAAGTGAAACATCCCAAGTGGCCTCTTCGTGTTTTCTTGCTCAGAGCGAAGAGACCTCTTGACTTCCGCTTGGGGCTATTGTATGGTTTGTAGGAAATGATTCAAGTATTGCCGTAACTGAAGCAAGAATTTCGTCGCGTGAAAATAAGTCAGAGGGAGAGGAGGGAAAGCTGTCTGACTACAATTCGCTCAAGAAGCTAAACACGGAAGAAGGCATCGACTTTGTTGATTTCAAGATCGTTGACCTTATCGGACGTTTGCGGCATATTACAATACCTGCCCAGCGCTTCACTCCTTCTCTGATTGAGAGGGGCGTTGCCTTCGATGGATCAAACTTTGGCTATACCAGCGTTACGGAAAGCGACATGGTATTGGTCCCCGATCTGGCTACTGCAACTGTAGATTGGTACAAGGGTGAGAAGATCCTTTCTATTATTGCTGACATTCGTCTAGCGGGTGGTGGCGGTCCTTTCCGGGGGGACCCTCGCAGTATTGCCAGGCGTGCTGAACGTTACCTGGCCGCAGAAGGAATTGCTGAGACTGTTATGGTGAGCCCAGAGTTTGAATTCTACGTTTTCCGAGAGGCACATTATGGTGGTAAGACGATCGAATCGCACTATAGTATCTCTCCCCTCAACGAGCATGTGGATTCTTCCTACTACCACATCTGTCCGCCCGAAGATCAGCTCTTTGTACTACGTAACGAGATCTGTCGAAGACTGGAGAAGCAAGGGATCCCCGTCAAGTATCACCATCACGAGGTGGGACCTCTAGGGCAGGTAGAGATTGAATTGGGCTTTGCGGGTCTCTTAGCAATGGCAGACGCTACCCTGGTGGTGAAGTCAACCGTGCGCAACGTTGTGGAGGAGGCTGGTCTGACAGCAACGTTCATGCCAAAGCCGGTATACGGACAAAACGGAAACGGAATGCATGTACACCAGTACCTGGTGCGGGATGGGAAAAGCCTGTTTGCGGATGTCGACGGGCTTTCCGAGCTCGCTTACGCCTATATCGGCGGAATTCTGTCTCACGGTCGTAGTCTAATGGCGCTGACGAATCCATCCACGAACTCCTATCGCCGTTTTGTTTCTGGGTACGAAGCGCCTGTTTGTTTCTCGTTTGGAGAGGGGAATCGATCGGCTGCAATTCGCATCCCGGGCTATGCAATGCCGTCTCAGAAACGCATTGAACTAAGAACGATTGATGCCACATGCAATCCCTACCTTGCTTACGCCGCGATGTTGATGGCGGGAATCGACGGGATCAAACATAACCTAAATGCTATAGAGGTTGGATTCGGTCCACAAGACATGTTTGCCATGTCCCGTGACGAGGCTTCTCCCATCCGTCATCTCCCTCTCAATCTCGGCGAGGCTCTTCGCGCGTTAGAGGAAGATCATGACTATCTTATCGCCGGGGGAGTTTTCGAAGAGGGTCAGATTGTTCAATGGATTCGGTGTAAAAAAGTGGAACAAGAACAGATAAACAATAGGCCTCATCCTCATGAGTACTCCCTTTACTACAACCTTTAGTTTCTCCTTCATTCAACCTTCCTCTTGTGCGTTGTTACACACAACTGTTTTGAGATGGATCCCTTGTGCTCTTAAGATCTGGCACTTGGCCAATCCCGTTTCTGCACGGCATACTCTTGTAATGACCTTGTGTGATTTGCGCTGGCGGATAGTTTTCGATTCGAAGAGAAAGGAGGATTAGGTCAATGTGGAATGGTGAGGGTGGCGTGTATGCACCGCTTAACAAATGGGAGCTCACCTCGATCCATCAAGCCTCGCTCTGCCTTCTGGACAAGGTTGGTGTCCTGGTGAGTGAAGAGCCTTTTCTACAGCTGCTCTCCGACATAGGCGCCAAGGTGGAGAAAGATGGACGGGTGAGGATTCCACGCCCAGTGGTTCTAAAGGTTCTAGAAATGGTGCCTCACCGAGTCGTTCTATACGGACGGGAAGAGATTCCCCCACTCGATGTAGGAGAGCGACGGGTTTATCTGGGAACTGGCGGTGCTGCCATCACCATCCTGGATCTGGACAGCGGCGAGGCCCGTGATCCGACACTGGCCGACCTAGGAAACGTTGCTTGGTTGGTAGAGAATCTCGACCATATCCACTTCCTGTTACGCCCTGTGGTGGCCAAAGATGTCCCCGCCGAGATTTTGGACGTGAACAAGTTCTACGTCTGCCTCGCCAATACTAATAAGCACGTGATGGCCTCCGCGACATCGCCCGACTCAGCGAACGACGTGATTGAGCTTGCAGCGACGATCGCGGGGGGAGAGGATGCGCTTCAGGGTCAACCGTTTATCTCTTTCATCGTCTCCTGGATGATTAGTCCATTGAAGCTAGACACGGCAGCGGGTGCAGTACTAGCTACGATTGCAGAGAAAGGAATTCCTGCTGCTCTTTCTTCTGCGCCTGTTGCGGGATCGACGGCCCCAGCTACACTTGGTGGTGTGCTCGCACAAGTCCATGCTGAGGAGCTTTTTGGCCTCGTGTTGACTCAAGCCATACGTGAAGAAGCCCCAGTTTTATATGGACCAGTTCCGGCAGTCGCGGATATGCGAACAATGGGGTATTGTGGCGGCGCCATCGAGTCTGCATTGCTCAATGTAGCTTGCGTCCAGCTTGCTAGATTTATAAAGGTTCCCATCTGTGCTGATGCTGGTCTCACCGATTCGAAACTACCGGACATTCAGGCCGGGTATGAGAAGGCAACAAACATCCTCCTAGTAGCTCTGGCGGGAGGAAACTACATTCACCATGCTGCCGGAATGCTTGAGTCGATGCTGACGGTGGCCTACGAGCAGTTCGTGATCGACAACGATATCATCGGCATGGCTCTGCGGGCGCTTCGAGGGATCACGGTGAACAAGGACACGCTCGCCACTAAGGTCATCGAAGAGGTTGGCCCGGGCGGCAATTATCTGACACAACGCCACACATTGGACCACATCCGGGGAAGCGAGTACTTTTTTCCCGCGACCCCGGATAGGCAATCGCGATCGGCGTGGGAAGCGGCCGGCGGCCTCGATGCGCGGGAGCGAGCCAGAGCGATCGCTCGTGAGATCCTCCAGAAGGACCGTCCTGCCATGATCCCCTCCGATGTAGACCAAAAGATCCGTGCTCGATTCGATATCTTGACGCCTCCAAGGGCAATGCCGTGAGAGAGGAGTGCGCATGTTCTTTGTGATAGGGGAGTTGATAAACTCTACCCGAAGTGACGTGGCAGAGGCGCTGGAGAAAAAGGATGAAATCGTAATTCGTCGTTTAGCCAAGGCTCAAGCCGAAGCGGGGGCTCATGCGATCGACGTGAACGCCGGTCAAGCCGTGGACAACGAGATCCCTGATCTTCTTTGGTTGATCAACGTCGTTCAGGATGAACTAGGCGCGGACGTCCGTTTGTCCATCGATACCACCAACCCGGAGGCGATGCAAGTCGCTCTTGAGGCCTGTTCCGGTCGACCGGTCATCAACTCGATTACCAACGAGAAATCCAAAGCAACGTTGATTGAGCTTGCCGCAGCGAGCGATGCGGAGGTCATCGGGCTGGCCATGGGGGAGCACGGCATGCCGAAGACCGCTTTCGATCGGGTCCAGGAGGCCCGTGTTTTGCTGGCCAAGTGCGATCGAGCAAAACTAGCCCACGATCGTCTCTATGTGGATACGATCTGCATGTCCGTCGGCAGCAGCCCGGAGCAGGGGCGAGAGGTCTTGGCAGCCACGCGGCAGATCAAGGAGGAGTTAGGCGTGAGGACCTTCACAGCGGTGAGCAACGTTTCCTTCGGGTTGCCCAATCGGCGTTTGCTCAACCGGACCTTCCTGGCAATGCTTGTGGAAAGCGGGCTGGATGGTGTCATCATGGACCCGACGGACAAACGGATAATGGACACTCTTTGTGCTGCCCGCGCCCTCCTGGGTGCCGACAATTACTGCCTACAATATATCAAGCGCCATAAGCGGCAAAGGAGGACTTAAGAGATGTTGGATGCCATCAAGCAGGCGGTGCTGGACGGTGAGATGGAGCAAGCGGTCGAGCTGACCGAGAAAGCTATTTCTCTGGGGTTGAAGGCTCAGCAGATCCTCGATGAGTCTCTCACACCGGCAATGGATATCGTGGGCCAAGAGTACGAAAACGGAGACCGTTACGTTCCTGAGATGTTGATCTCCGCCGAGTCGATGAAGGGGGCATTGGCGAAGTTGAAGCCATTGCTGGCCGATGCAGGGGTGCAACCGCGCGGTCGGATCGTGATCGGCACGGTGGAGGGGGACCTGCACGACATCGGGAAAGACCTTGTGGCAATGATGCTGGAAGGTGCGGGTCTTGAAGTGATTAATCTGGGAGTGGAAGTAACAGCTGACACTTTCGTCCACGCTATCAAGGAACATAAGCCGAACATCCTCGGCATGTCGGCGTTGCTGACAACCACGATGATCCACATGCCGGAGGTCATCGAACGCCTCAAAGAAGCCGGCCTTCGCGACCAGGTCAAGGTCATCATCGGCGGAGCGCCGGTCACCCAGGAATACGCCGCCAAGATCGGCGCCGATGGGTATGCCGCTGATGCGGCCAGCGCGACTAAGCTGGCAGTGAGCATAATCTAAGCCGTGCCTGAAAAACTTCCCAGCTTGGTCAAGATCACGTTTCTTCGTAAAACACGGAAGGTTCTTGTCACCAAAGGCAAAACCGTTCTTCTGGCTCTCCGTCAGGGTAGGATTGACGTCTCCGGCTCGTGCGTTGGGGAAGGTAGATGCGGTGAATGTACGGGCTAGAGTTGAGGCGATCTTTGAGCACGCACGCAGCAAGAGTTCCGCTCTCGACCGCGTCCTCATTGGAGGGGCCTTTGGCTGTTCGCTTCGTCCAGAGAGTTTGCTGAGAATAGGGCTTTTGCCTCCGATTGCCCCTCGCAAGATCTTTCTATTAGGCAATAGTGCCGGTCAAGGGGCGAAGATTGCGTTGTGCGACCGAAAAGCATTCGAACGTCTTCGATGGATTGTTGAGCGCACGGAGTATATTGAACTGTCGTATTTGGAACCCTTCCCGCGCCGGTTTGTCGATCATATGAGATTCCCTACAGATCGGCAACTCGAACAGCTCGAAAGTAGAATGGAGGCTCGGAGCAGGATCGATTGAGGGCGATCATATATCACTATATGGATGTAGGCGAAAACTAAGGCGTCATTCACTGCGCCAAAAAAGGGGGATGCAATGGAACACTTCCCGCCGGTGAGATTTCTTACAGAAAAGCAGGTTGAAACGATCCATCAAGCAGCTCTGGAATTGCTTTCTCAAACGGGAATTCACCTTCCTCATGCGGAAGCCAGACAACTTCTCCTTGGAAAAGGTGCTACAGAAGACGAAGACGGTCGGGTCCTAATTCCGACGTCGATGATAGAAGATGCGATTGCTCGAGCTCCTTCGAGTATTCCTTGGTATGACCAGACGGGAAAGAAAGAGATGCCGCTTGAGATCGATCGCGTTTATTTCGGACCCGGTTCGGATTCGCTTTACGTTGTGGATCGACAAACGCATTCGATACGGCGCACGCTCCTGCAGGATGTGATTGACAACGTTCGCCTCGTCGAGGCGTTACCTGAATTCGACTTTATGATGTCAATGGGCCTGCCCGAGGATGTACCACCGAACGAGAGCTATCCGGCTGTGTTTCGAGAAATGTTGATCTACTCGACCAAACCAATCATTGTCACCTCCACGTGCCTCGCTGAGCTACAGATTCCTTATGAGATGGCCAACCTTGTCGCAGGAGGCGAGGACAAGTTAAGGGAGAAGCCCTTCTTCATTGCGTACGTCGAACCGGAATCCCCGTTTAAGTATGAGAGTGACATTGTCGACCGCATTTGGTTCTGCGGCGAAAAGGGGATTCCGACGATGGGGGTGACCAGCTCAAACCTTGGAGGTGGGGGGCCGGTGACGGTAGAAGGTGGGCTGGCACAGGGTACAGCGGAGTCGCTTGCAGCTTTGGTCCTGTTGCAGATGCGGTATCCTGGGGCAGGGTTTGTGTTCGGAGCGAACACGTGGGCAACGGACATGCGCACGTCGATCGTATGCTATGGCTCACCCGAATGTGCCACAACAACGGCCGCCTACGCTGACCTGGGACGATTTTATGACTTACCATCCTGGGGAGGAGCCGGGTGCACGGATGCTCACTACATCGATGCGCAGGCTGGCGAGGAAGCGTTTCAATCCATCTTGCTGGCTCAGCAGTCAGGCGCTACCATCGCGCACGATGTCGGTTTTCTCGCCTACGGCTCGCTTTACGACACACGCTTTTTGGTTCTGAATAACGAAATGATTCGCCGCGTGCGGCACCTGTGGAAACCTCTTCCGTTTACGGAAGAGAACCTTGCCCTTCAAGTAATCGATGACGTGGCGCGCGCCAGCATCAAGGGAGAAGGGCCCACGATTTATCTCAAGCATCCTCATACCGCAAAGCACTTCCGGAAGTCTCTCTACTTGCCACCCCCGTTCATTGAACGCAGGCCGATTGAGTTGGCCAAGCCGAGCGAGAGCCTGGTGGAGAGATTGACCGAGGAGGTGAAGGATATCCTCACCGCTGATGTTGTGTATACGATCCCAGATCCCCTCATTCAGAAACTGCGGAGTCTCTGAGCATCTTCTTCCTTGAGATAGATAAGACTGGTCGCGTTTGCGGGCCGAGCTTTCTTTATGATCTTTCTGCGAACAGTTGTCGCAAAAAGAAATTCAAGAGTACCATTCTGCTGGGCTGTAGGTTGTTCGTTGTATGTACAGACTTTGAAGAGAGGAAGAATGGGTACACGAGAGATCTCCGAAAGCGCCATCAAGCGCAATGCAACTTGGATCGAAGCCGTGGAAAAAACCCTTGCTGATGGGGGCGACGCCGCTTTGACCAAAGCGGTCATGAAGGCGGCGGGGAAAGAATGCGCGCAACAGATACTCAAAGAGTGCCAAGAGATACTCGGGAAGAACCCAGCGACTGTTGATGAACTTCTTGAGGCGACCAATGTTCGGCGCCGAAAGCAGCTGAAACTGAGCGGTTCGTGGGAACGACAGGCCAATACAGCGCATCTCAGAATAGACGAGTGCGGCTGCAGTCTTGTGAAAGCAGGCCTTGCCAGACCTAATCCGATCCATTGTTTGTGCACGGTGGGCATGTTTGAACGCATTTTCTCCGCGGTATGTCGAGGGCCGGTCCGTGTTGAGGTAGTAAAAACCATAGGTTCTGGCGGTGATGGGTGCGAATTCACTGTTCACTTTGAAGAATGATGGCGCTACAAGGTAAGCCGCCTTAGAGCGACTGACAAGGCCACAAGTGTGCATCAAGATGAGAATTACTGAATTTGTGCACGAGACAGATTGGGATGATCTGCCAGGAAGAGTAATTCAACAGACTCAGCGTTGTTTATTGGACACCCTTGGGGTTTCGATAGGAGGGCGATCGACTAGTTTATCACAGATTATCCACAATTTTGTTGCCACAGTCTACAGAGGAGAAGGAGCACTTTTATGGTTGGATGGCCGCGAGGTCTCACCGCCTGGGGCGGCTTTGGCAAACGGGATGACTGTGGATTCATTAGATGCTCATGATGGCTATGCCTTGGCTAAGGGGCATGCAGGTGCGGCTCTGGTACCCACTGTCCTAGCGACGCTCGCATTGGGACACAGCAACACAGAAGTACCTGGGTGCGAGCTTTTGACGGCATTGGTGATCGGCTACGAAGTGGCCCTGCGCGCTGGTATTGCACTCCATGCCACCGCTTGTGATTATCACACTTCTGGAGCCTGGAACGCGCTAGGCTGTGCTGCGGTAACTGCCCGTCGCCTGAGGTTGGATTCAGAGCAAACGCGCCACGCTCTCGGCATCGCTGAATATCTCGGTCCTCGTTCACAGATGATGCGCTGCATTGACTTTCCCACCATGCTGAAGGATGGTTCTGGGTGGGGAGCAATGACCGGGGTAAGCGCGGCCCTGTTGGCCCAGAAAGGCTTTACTGGAGCACCGGCTGTCACGCTTGAGAGCCAAGAGGTGAGGAACACCTGGGACACTCTTGACGAAGATTGGCTGATTGCGGATCAATATTTCAAGCCACACGCGGCCTGCCGCTGGGCACAACCAGCTATCGAAGCCGTCCTGGCTTTGCAGCGAACCTACGGTCTGTCACCTGAGGCGGTCAAGAGGGTGCGAGTATCCACGTTCGAACAGGCAATCCGGCTTGATCTCCGACATCCGCATACGACTGAAGAGGCGCAGTACA
Source organism: uncultured Thermotogae bacterium (assembly GCA_964582975.1). Lineage (GTDB taxonomy): Bacteria > Bipolaricaulota > Bipolaricaulia > UBA7950 > UBA9294 > CAZDDA01. The sequence continues at coordinate 21,625 of CAZOUO010000006.1, forward strand.
GTCTTGCATTCCCGCTTGCGGCAGCGATGGTTCACAGACGATTGGGAATCTCGGAGGTCAGTGAAGCCGCCCTGGAAGATGATCGGGTATTGAGGCTTTCTGAGCGCGTGGAGCTGGTGGAAGACCCATCGTTCACTGAGCGGTTTCCTGCTGAACGGTTTGCGCGCGTGGAAATCGAAACGGTGGATGGAAGGTCGCTTGATTCTGGAGCAGTGGAGGCCCGCTGGAAGGCAGCGGATCCACCAACCGATGCAGAGCTTCGCGAAAAGTTCCATGGGTTAGCCCGCAGCTGCATCTCCGAGTCTCGGGCAATGGCGATAGAACAGGCGGTATGGCAGTGCGCGGATCTGAGCGACGCAGCGAAACTTGTCAACTTGTTGGCCTTCCCGCCTGATACTCGGTAGGCTTGCGAAGAATCAGTGGTCAGGGGTAATGGGGGGTATCCTTCTGCTGTGCGGTGGAATTCAGCATGAACGTTTATGCCCGTGATACTCTCACCTCATCATGACAGGTGAAAAACGGAAAGATACATTGGCAACCGGCCTTGGGTTTGTAGCCATTCTTCTTTGGTCGACAACAGTCCCTGTCGCACGTAGCGTGATGGAAAAGTTTGGGCCTATGTTCGGCATGGCCCTCGTGTTCAGTTTCTCCGGGCTACTCCTACTCATCCTGACTTCCATCCGAGCAAAAGGATCTAACTGGACATCACGGCTTTCTAAACGGCATCTTATCATCTGTGGACCACTGTTCATCGGATATCTTTGTTTTTTCTACCTTGCGTTGGGTATCGCTGAGACACGCACTGAGACGATCGTAGCAGGCCTAGTGAACTACCTGTGGCCGACGATGATACTGGTTTTCTCCATTCCTTTACTGGGGAAACGGCCTCGTCCATTTTGGTTCGTCCTGGGCATCGTGATCAGTCTGTTCGGCATCGTCCTAGCGATGTCGGTACAGGCAGAAAGTCTTGGCGCTCTCGTCGGGGCATTGGGTAAAAGTGGCTTGCCGATGATCCTTGCCTTAGTGGGGAGCTTGATGTGGGGACTGTACTCCAATTTTGCCAAGCGGAATCCGCAACCGGTTTCCACCGGTGCAGTGGGCTTGTTTCTTTTCGTAACAGGGATTGCCTTGTTCATTGCTAGCTTTGGTGCATGGCAAACGGCAACGTGGAGCCTGCATGCAGTCATTGAGTTAACCTATATGATTCTCTTTCCAGCGTCCGCGGCGTACTGTTTCTGGGACATTGCTATGCGCGACGGCAATATTGCCCTTCTGGGCTCTGCGTCGAATCTCATCCCGGTTCTTGCAACCCTGATTGCCAGTGCGTACTTACACGTAACGCTCCGCTGGGAACTGCTGGGGGGTGCGGTGGAAGTCGTTCTTGGAGCCTTTCTTTGTCAGATTGCCTTTCGCTACAAGCATACACTGCTTTTTCATAGGGAATCTTAATTTAAGTTTCAAATCTATTAAATAATTGCATAAGCATTAGTGCGGGGAGGTGTGATTCACAGTGGCAATGGCTAAATTCTCGGTGACGCTGGCAGCAGATGGCGGTGCGGCCGATATCACCGATCAGGTTCAGGGAACGCTTGAGGAGAGCGGCCTTGGGGAAGGAATTGTGACCGTTTTCATGTCGGGGTCCACCGGCTCGATTACCACGATTGAGTATGAGCCCGGATTGGTGAAAACGGATCTACCCGAGGCGATGGAACGGGTGGCGCCAACGAACATACCCTACGAGCATCACAAGCGGTGGGGCGATGACAACGGCCGTGCTCATGTGAAGGCGTCGATCATGGGCCCAAGCTTGGTCATTCCGTTTTCCCAAGGAAAGTTGGTTCTAGGAACCTGGCAGCAGATTGCGGCGATCAACTGGGATACACGAACACGGACAAGAGAGATCATCGTCCAGATCATGGGGGCGTGAGCGGTCACCAACCATACGTTCAGGCGCTGGGACCTGCTCTAGTGAGTTTCATCGCTTCATGGGGGTGGTGAGTTGTTGCGGTAAGGACTTAAGCGATCACTGCGGCACCACCTGGAAGCTACTGAAGAGCGGGCACTATACTGAACAGAACCAAGGTTCAGAGAAGCACAACTGGTGGGCCCTACCTTTGCGTGATACTTGCTCTTGCGACAGCCTAGTGCACTTTCAGCAGGGCCGTAATCCCTCCCTCTACGAGGCCTTGAGTCGGGCAAGCATTCGTGTTCGCGGGGATGTATTCACGGCCACCTTCCTTGTTTGGAAAAGATGGTCGCCTGGACCTTGAATGTGCACCCAGTGTACTATCAATGAACGCGGGTGCAACCGCGATATTACTGCTAGATGAGGAGAACCGCATATGGGGCAGAGCATTCTTAGAATTCTGATCGGCGCTGTTTGCTTTGGGGCGGTGTTGGGCCTATTTGCTTCTGGGGTACACGCTGCAGAATTCAGTCGGTATGACATCTCAGCGGAGCTTGACCCGGAGACCCATACGCTGTCAGCCACGCAACGCATCGACTACCTCAACGATACGGAACAGCCTGTGGAGATGATCAGCTTCATGCTCATGGCCAACCAAGGCCGTGAACCAAATCCGTACATCCATCCGGCCTTGCAGGATTCCCAATACCTCGATGGCTTTGATCCCACCTGGACGAAGATCCAGTCAGTCAAGGACGAAGAGGGCAATTCCCTGGACTATCAGTTGGAGCCCATACCACCCGCGTTTACCACCTACTCGCTCGACGATGGCCTCCTGCGCGTTCATCTTCCCGAGTCTGTTGAGCCCGGAGGTCGCGTCGTGGTGGAGATTGCGTTTGAAACGAAGTTTGCTCAAGGGTTGACGGCGGACCAAAACCTCTATCGAGACGTCTACATCTGGCGGTTTTCCTGGAATCCGGTCGCGGTCGCGCCGGACAGCCTTGTACTGGAAAAGGTCGAGATTCCAGCGGGTTCATATCGCATCGAGCTCACCGTGCCTTCGGATTTCGTAGTCGCTGTGGGGATCGAGCATCAAGAGATCATTGACAAAGACGATGAATGGCAAACGCTTCTGCTCACTGGCGATGTGCCAACTCGGTCCGTGCCTCTGGTGATCGGCAAGGATCTTGGTAGCTTTCGCATGTCGTGGCAGGATGTGACGATCGATTCCTTCTTCCTGCCGGGCGGAGAAAGTATAGGTCGGCTGGCAGCAACCTACGCTGCAGAGATCCTCGCCTACCACAGCGAGCACTTCGGTCCTTATGCCAGTAAGCGTCTGGTGATCGTCGAGAATCCAACGCCCGGCCTTTACGGCATGGGAGCCAGTGGAATGATCCTCCTTGGCACAAGCAATTACCGATTGAAGGATGTGCCTGCCCCCGGTACCCTGGACCGAGTCTTGGAGTACATACTCGCTCACGAGATCGCGCACTTGTGGTGGGGCATCGGTGTAGGAGCCGACTTCAACGCCGAGAACTGGTTGTCGGAAGGATTTGCTGAATACTTGTCTTACACCTATTTCGAAGAGAAGTACGGGGCCTATGAGCCAAACCTTTTCAGCCATCTGGAAGGGGGGCTCATCGAGGAAGCGGTTCGATCTCAGTTCGGTTACTGGAATCTACGGTACCAACTCACGGAGCTACCCTATCTGGCGCTGCTCAAGAGCGGGTTCGATGAGGCGATTGTCAAGCCAAGGTCGGAGATCGACTATTTGAACGGCCTGACGGTGCGGACCTACAACAAGGGCTACCTTGTTTTGCGAGCACTGGAGGGGCTGCTGGGGCACGACGCCATGCTGCAAATCCTGCAGCAGTTCTACGCCCGCTACAACACCCTCATTCCCAGGGTGGAAGACTTTCGCCGAGTGGCAGAGGAGGTGTCGGGCCGGGAACTCGAGGACTTTTTCGACAGCTGGCTCTACGGCGCCGATACGCTTGACGTTGCTGTTGATAGCCTTGATTCAAGCCGGTCGGACGATGGGTATGAAACAGTGGTTCGCCTGAGCAATGAGGGCGAGGCGACTTACCCCGTTACCGTTCGGGCGGTGACTGCCGATGGTGAAGAGCTTGACGCGACGTGGCACGGTGATGCGGCGCAAGGAACGCTCGCTTTTGCCAGTTCCTCGCCGGTTGTGCGAGTACACGTCGATCCTCTGGAGATGAGTCCGGATAAGAACCGTTTCAACAATCGCTTCCCTCGGCGCATCGTGGTCAAGTATCCCTTCATGAATGAGGGATGGAAGATCGGTCAGCCTTTGGACGCTTATCTCATCTCAGTAACACCAATGAGCATCTCCGGCGGTTTCCGCAACGATCACCAGTGGGGCTTGGCCGTCACGCCGCAGGTGCAGGAATTCGACGAGTTGGGCGACGCGGACCAACTCCTTTGGGCTGTTACTGGCCTTTTCACGGCCAATCTTGATCGTGAGCTATCCCTGGACGGCTTGGCCGTCTTGACCGAGTATGATCTCCAGAAAGGAACGGGCTTCCTCAACACGCAACTGGGCCTCAACGTCATTCGCTTCGAGCATCCGTCCATCGGAGTTGCCGGCCGTTACTGGTGGCCTGCCAATAATTTACGAGTTTCCGTAGGAGTGTTGGGAGAGTTGCCTGAGCCCACGGGTTACGTGAGCTTTGACTATACACGTCTGGATCTCCTCCAACACTACATGCAGAACACGTTTTCGCTCAAGCTCGGAGTGCCAGGCTTTGCCTACGAACCCTTCGGGGCACTGGAATGGGAAGGCTTCAAGCGCTTCCGGTTGGCTCACATGCTCTATGTGGATGTGGGTCTTAGCATAGGAAGTAGGCTCTTTGGCTCGCTCTCTGAGGCGTTTCAATTCTCGTTGAGCCGGTTGCATGCGTTCGAAGAGGATTTCGCGAACGATCACGGTGTCTTCGGTCGGCTCACACTACAGTTCCCGCCGTTGGTAAGGGATCTTGGCTATGCGCTTGTTAACCTTGTGCGGGTCGACAGCCTCTACCCGCGGCTGTTCGTACAAGGTGGGCAGACGTGGGCTTCCGATGAGTGCGTCTGCCTCAGCGATCCCAAGCTCGAAGCGGGAGTGGAAGCAACGATTATCGCAAGCAGCTTCATGAGCTATTCGGTTGGGCTAGCGCTCGGCTATGCTCATCCCATTTTGGGAGCAGAGACCGATGCTAGTGGGGTGTTCTTCGCAGGCTTTTTCAGCGCGTTTTAGAAGCGTGAGGCAACATTGTCAATGACACAATCTCGCACGCGCCAGGCAGAGAAAGGATTTTGGCGCCAATGGCTATGCAGGATAATGTGAAAGAAAGCATTAAGTTACAGCAAAGGGCGTGAATTGATTAAACAACTAGATCATCCTCCTTACACCATCGATCCGCAAAAGCATTGCCGATTCGATGAGCGGCAAACGGTCTTCAGGCGACGGTTTTGGGATAAGACTGCAAGTTTCTATGGACACGAGTATCGCGAGAATGTGGCAGGGATCATTGAGGAGGACCGCCCTGGCTACTCGCGTGTCGATTATGCCAGAATCCTAGCAGCGTGGACCGTGCATGACTGTTTTGGTGGAGCGTTTTCGTGGAAGCGGCTTGACCAAGCCGATCCTGGCACGATGCGACTCGGCCAGCACCCGGTATCAGACCCAGCTGTCATGAGTCAGCAGATCAAAGAGACCGCGCGCCTGTTCGGTGCGGACGTAATAGGCATCTGTAAGCTCAACCGGCGGTGGGTGTACTCTCACGATCGCAGCGGGGACCCCATAGACATCCCGTGGGAATACGAGCACGCGATCGTGATTGGGATTGCTATGGACAAAGAAGCGGTGGGAAGCACGCCAGCCTACTTGTCGGCCGCGGCCACTGGTGTTGGCTACTCGCGGATGGCGTTTGCCATTGCTTGTTTAGCACAGTTCATCCGCAACCTTCGCTACAAAGCGATCCCGATGGGGAACGACACCGCCTTGAGCATCCCGCTTGCCATCGACGCTGGGTTCGGACAGCTTGGGCGAAATGGCCTACTGATTACACCGGAATACGGCTCGTGCATGCGGATCTGTAAGGTCTTTACCAACTTGCCCTTGGAGGCGGATAAACCGATCGAGTTTGGCGTCACCGAATTCTGCAAGCAGTGCAACAAGTGCGTCGACGGATGCCAAGCGGAGGCGATTAACTCCGAGCGTGAAACGTCTTTTGCGGTGGCGTGTCCGTCCAATAACAATGGGATTCTTCGCTGGGCAGTGAATGCGGATCGATGCTACGAATTCTGGATCGAGAACTCGGCGTGTTGTTCCAACTGCATCGCCGTCTGCCCGTTTACTCACCGGAATGATACGACTACGTGATTGGGTCGTCGATCTTAAGCTTCTATCAGCCAACGTTTCGTAATCGCACTTTTTCAGGGGTCTTATGCTGATTGACTCTACGGGAGACACAGTGTTTAGTATAACTTTCCCTTAGAGGCACTAGAGCCGAAACCCGAAAAGCAAGATAGGATAGGCAATTGCCGGTTTGAGGGCCGCAAGGTGATGAATGTCCGTGCTGGGCTTTCAATGGGGCATCTCTTCGGCTTTTGGGAGATTTGCTAAAACGTGGCACCCACCATCCAACGTCCTTGGGGCGTACTATTTACGCCATTTGTTGTGCAACCGATGTTCTGGGTCATTTCCCTTGACACGGCGTGGAAAGGTGTTGTAACCTTGTAAACAGGTTGCCGTGAAAGCCAAAAATTACGTTTAGAAAAGGCTTTTGGTGGATGGAAGCACGGCGAGACAATCGCCGAGCTTTCCCTTATTTTAAATAGGAGACAGGAGCCGTGGATCATCGGTGGGCGCTGCAAAACGGCGAAATTATCAATCATAATCTCCTTCAAGGATTGGCCATACTGGCTAGGGCAAACGAACGTTCGATCGTTGAAGAATTAAACATTGCGGTCTCCTCTTATGTCCAAGAGAATCTCCCTTTGAAGTTGGGCGAAGACGGCCTGGCCCTTTTGCTTGCAGAGATGCGGGAGGAGAGTGCCCCGAAGTGGAAGCACGCAGGCTTTGACAGCAGATAGGCGAAAAAGATCTGCAGAGCGAACATTTTTCGTCGATAAGTCCATCACGAGGCTGCCCTCATAATAGCTGCGCCGAACTTTCAGGTGTTGAAGGATTTCCTTGTAATTTTTACATGATAAGCTATTTCATTAGATGCATGTCGTTTAAAAGATTTTCTAGAATCAGCTTTTGTCGCTTTCCCCCATCCTTGATCGCGTCCCATTTGTTGCAATACGCTAGATCCTACTAGTCAATTCGAGCTTCAGCAACCAAGGTAGGTAGAGTGGCATCTTAACGATTTGTCATCACACCCAGATCTTTGAACCTACACTGACGCGAGGGCTTGCCGGAGATCATCGATGAGAAGCTCGGGGTCCTCAAGTCCTATCGAAAGCCTCACCAGGCTGTCCTTGATCCCGGCTGCGGCTCGCTCCTGGGCGGAAAGCGATGCGTGAGTGTTTGTCACAGGCTGAGTTGCGAGTGTAGTAACGCCACCAAGGCTTGTGGCCAGCTTGATGACCGAAAGACGGTCCATGAACCGTTTGGTCCTTTCGAAGTCAGCATCCAACTCGAAGCTTAGCATTCCCCCAAATCCCTTCATCTGGCAGGCAGCCACCGCGTGGTCCGGATGGGTTGACAAGCCGGGATAGTAGACGGTACCCACTTGCGGTTGAGTTGAGAGGAATTGAGCCACCGTCATCGCGGTCTCGTTTTGCCGTTTAACGCGTACATCGAGAGTCTGCAGGCCGCGCCACGTGAGAAAGGCGGTCATCGGATCCAGGATGCCCCCAAACATCCTGCGCTGTTTCCAAATCCTTTCGCAGTGCGCCTCGTTGCAGCAAGCGAATCCAGCAGTGAGGTCGTGATGTCCTCCCAGGTATTTGGTGGCGCTGTGTATGGCGATGTCCACACCAAGCTCGATCGGCCGTTGGTTCACCGGCGAGGCAAACGTCGAGTCGAGGATGGCCACCGCACCGTGCTCGTGGGCAAGTTTCGCCAGCGGCTTTACATCGATCACCCGAAGCAGAGGATTCATCGGCGATTCGAGAAAGAGAAGTGACACTCCTTGCTCAATTTCAGCGGCACATCGGTCCACTTCGTCGCAGCGAAGCTCAAGAGTCTCCACGCCCATCCGGGGAAGGTAATCGTGGATGAATCGGTAGGTCTCTCCGTAGGTCTGGATGGCCACGATACGATCACCCTTTTCAACGAATGCAAGGATTGAGCTCGTGATTGCGGCCATCCCCGAACCGAATCCGGCCGCATCCGAGTAGCCCTCCATTGACGCAATTGTCTTCTCGACTTCTCGAACTGTCGGATTGTCCCAACGAGAATAGATGTAACCAGAGCGGTGCTGCACGACGTCGATCAATTCGTCGCTGTTTTTAAACTGATAGGTGGCCGAGAGCACCACAGGCGGAGTAACCGGGTTTCCTTTCATCGTGAATAACCTCCATTTGCGCAAGTGGTTTCGTCTCCTGTGATCTAGGTTTTTCTCAAAATGCAACAGCAACTGTAAAACGAGCTTACGCATTCTAGAACGCAACGGCGTGACAAGCAATGATTTTTCAGGCAAGGATCTGTTACGCCATTGTGGAGGCGAAGGAGGCCGGGCGCGTAAATCACTATCCAGAGGTGGTAATGCGGCTTGTTATAATGGCAGCGGGGGTGAGGAGCATGGGAAACCGATTGCTTAGAGGGATCGGCGGTACAGCCATTCTCCTGAGCATCTTGGCTTTGGGGTGTGGAGGGAAGCTTGAGCGTGAAGAGAAGGAGGGAGTCGAGGTGAAACTGCCCGTCGTTCGGCTTGTAGGGGATGTAAGTGTTGAGGAGGCCCTCGCCGCGAGGCGCTCGCTGCGGGTCTACGAAGAAACGTCCCTGACTCTGCAAGAGGTGGCACAGCTTCTGTGGGCCGCCCAGGGGATCACCTCAGAGTGGGGCGGTCGGACCGCTCCCTCCGCCGGCGCAACGTACCCCCTTGAGATTTACGTGGTCGCAGGAGGTGTGGAAGAGCTGGAGGCAGGAGTCTATCGATATCTCCCAGACGGGCAGAGTGTCGGGCGTGTTAATGAGGGAGACCTACGGGACAAGCTTTCCTCGGCGGCCCTGGGACAAGAATGGGTGCGCACCGCACCGGTGAGCCTTGTGATTGCGGCTTCCTACGAGCGGACCACTAGACGGTACGGGGAGCGGGGAAAGCGCTACGTGCACATGGAGGTCGGCCACGTGGGCCAGAACGTGTACCTCCAAGCGACGAGTCTGGACCTTGGTACCGTCATGGTGGGGGCATTCGATGACGCGGAGGTAAGGGAACTGCTAGGAATTGAAGAGGAACCATTGGCGATCATGCCCGTGGGCCGGCCTGCTGGCTGAAGCGAGCAGTCCAACGCGAGCGATCCCTGTTATCATGAGTGGTTGTGAGTTGTGTTGAATCAACCCTTCTCACAGAGCAGAGCGTGCGCTTTCTTGAGCCACTCCGTAATGGGTATGTCTTGAGGACAGCGATCCACGCACTCCCTGCATTCAATACACAAGTTGGCCCGTTGTTCCTTTTCAACCCATTGATAGGCGATTCGGGCTATCTGCTTGTCGTGGTACATGATGGCGTCGTTGTAGATTTCGAGGATGCGCGGGATGTTCACACCGTTTGGACAGGGCATGCAGTACTTGCAGGTAGTGCAGGGGATAGGGGTCAGCGTCCGATAGGCGTCGCGCACCCGATCGAAAAGCGCGAGCTCATCCTCCGTGAGGATCCCCACACCGGAGCGATCGGCACTGGCGAGGTTCTCGGCCACGTGCTGCATCGTGCTCATTCCGCTGAGCACGAGTGAGACCTCCGGTTGATTCCAGACCCACTGCAAGCCCCACTCTGCTGGGGTACGCTGCTGGGTGGCTATCTTCCATAGCCTCATCACCGGCTCTGGAGGATTCTTGGCCAACTGTCCACCCCGTAAGGGCTCCATGATGACCACTGCCAATCCCTTATCAGCAGCATGCTTCAATCCGCACTCGCCGGCCTGGTAATTGGTGTCCATGTAATTGTACTGAATCTGGCAAAGAGCCCAGTTGTCGTAGGCGTCGATGATCTCCTTGAAAACTTCGAATGTGTCGTGGAAGGAGAACCCCAAGTGATGGATGTGCCCCGCAGCCATCACGCGTTCCGCCCATTCCAGTACGCGAAGCGCCCGTAGATTCGCCCAGTCTTTCTTGTTGAGCGCGTGCAGGAGATAAAAGTCGATGTGATTCGTTTGTAGATGCTCAAGTTGCTCGCTGAAGTAGCGGTCGAAGTCCTCCGATCTTTTAATGGACCAGGAAGGTAGCTTTGTTGCCAGCTTGACTTTTTCCCGGTAGCCATCCTGGAGCACCCGCCCGACAAAGAGTTCGCCTTGGCCTCCATGGTAAGGATAGGCCGTGTCGATGTAGTTGACACCATGATCAATGGCGTAGCGGATCATCCGCGTTGCCTCTGGCTCATCGATCTTTGCTGGATCGTTGTCGATCACCGGCAAGCGCATGGCGCCAAAGCCTAGCGCGGACGGCTTCCAATCCAGTTTGCCGAATGTGCGATACTGCATTAGTTTTCCTTTCTCGCTGACCCCACTTTGTTTCTACCTAAAGAGACCGCTGGTTTCATGTATCCTGCTTTGTAACAAGTCTACTTACTGCCTATGGTGTCTGTTATGTTGCGGTGCCTTAGCAGCTTTGTCAAAAGGCGTGATGACTTTCACCAACCCATGAGTATGCGAACTACGATTCACGATTCTCACTTCTCCCACTCGGCAGGTCTTTCAGTGAAGGCTTGTTTTTGCCAACGAGAATCTTAGGATTTGAGGTATGGCGTCATTTAATGGTATTCGGCCTCCCCACCGTCGACTTTGGAGCGGACTCGGTAGTGACGACGCCGCTGCAGAAATCGGTGTTTTGGGCGTGCCCTTCGATGGTGCGACGAGTTACCGCAAAGGTGCGGCCTTAGCGCCGGCTAAGATCCGCGAGATCACCCCCCACATCGCGCCCGCCACCGAGGAGGGGCATCGCATTGCGGGACTGCGAATCCGAGATTACGGAGATGTGACCATTGATCTTGACTGGGAACGCTACTTTGGCACCGTGCAGACTCAGGCAACCCAGGTACTACAGCATTCATTGGCCGTGTTCTTGGGCGGCGATCACTCGGTTACGATTCCACTAATAGTGGCCTTTAATGAGTGGACCACCGGCCGGTTTGGCGTCGTTCACATCGACGCTCACCTCGACCTGGCCGACGAGTTCGAAGGCCATCGCTGGTCTCACGCCTGCACGGCTCGCCGCGTCCTCGAGCAATCCAATGTGGAATCGAAGCATTTGGCGTTTGTCGGGATCCGCTCCTTCATGGATGATGAACTGGCTTTTCTGGAGGCGCACCCGGAAATCGGTGTTCATAGGGCCCGCGATGTCGCCTGCCGTAGCGTCGAGGCGATCGCTAATGATGTTGCCATGCAGCTTCAAGGCGTGGATTCTGTCTACGCGACATTGGACGTCGATGTCCTGGATCCAGCCTACGCACCGGGCACCGGGACCCCTGAAGCAGGCGGCCTCTCCACTCGTGAGCTGTTGGAGTTTCTACGGGCGATCTTCACGGAACTTCCTGTCCGCGCATTGGACATCGTAGAGGTCTCCCCGCCGCTCGACTGCGCGGACATCACATCTTTTGCCGCGGCCAAAGTAATCTATGAGGTCTTTGGGTTGGTAAAGGAAAGTCTGGACAGGGAGTGAACTACGGCACAGGATGCCCTCTTCGAACAGTCACCGACGCCCGGCATGTGCGCCGAGGCCAGGAACCCGCACGCGGCTTTCTAACATCCAAAGGAATCGCGAGACGATAAGCACGATCACGAGATATATTAGAGCCACAACAATATAGGTTTCAAACGGGTTAGCAGTAGCCTTTGCAATCTTCTTACCGGTAAAGGTCAATTCGGCTAGCGTTAGAAAATAGGCGAGTGACGAGTATTTAATGCTGTAGATCAGCTCATTGGACCAAGAAGGAATCACAATTCGCAGCGCTTGAGGCAGGATGATGGAGCGAATTGCCGTAATCTTATTCATCCCCAGCGCTCTTGCTGCCATCATTTGTCCCAGGCGGATCGATTGGATCGCTCCTCGGAAGTATTCAGCTTGGTAAGCTGCGCTATTAAGCCCCAAGCCAATGATTGCCGCAACAAGGGGCGAGAGCCTGATGCCAAGAGGCGAGAGATAGGCAGGGAGACCGTAATAGATGAGCAGAAGCTGAACGAGCAGAGGCGTGCCCCGAAAGAATTGCACATAGACGCTGGATACAAGGCGAATTGGCCTGTTTCCATATACCCGTGCTAATGCCAGGAGGATACCAACGAAAAATCCCAGCGCTACGGAGCATGCGGTTAGCTGTAGCGTTATGGTCGTCGCGTTTAACAACCGCGGCAGTATATCCTTGGCAAACTCAAAGAAGCTCATTGTCTATCTCATTCTCCGTAAAGCTCAGTTATCTTACGCAGAAACCCTTTCGTCCGCTCATGAGCGGGGTTGGTGAACAATTGATTAGGTGAGCCTTGTTCAAGAATCACTCCACCCTCCATGAAGATGATCTCGTTGGCGACAGATCGAGCAAAGCCCATCTCGTGGGTTACGACGAGCATCGTCATCCCGCTCTTTGCTAGATCGATCATCACTTCTAGGACCTCGCCGATCAGTTCAGGATCCAGTGCTGAGGTGGGCTCATCAAACAGGATCAGCTTGGGTTGCATCGCGAGCGCCCGGGCAATGGACACGCGCTGTTGTTGTCCTCCGGACAGCTCGGCCGGGTACGCATTTGCTTTGTCCTCCAAGCCAACCCGGCGCAGCTCTGTCAGCGCCTCCTCTTTTGCCTCCTTCTTCCCCTTTTTCTTGACCCTCGTCAGGCCGATACTCACGTTGCGCACGGCCGTCAAGTGACTGAAGAGGTTAAAATCCTGGAACACAAATCCGATGCTTTGGCGGACTTCGTTGATGTTTACCTTGGGATCCGTGGCTTCGACCCCGTCAAGGTGAACTCGGCCCTTATCTGGTAGGGTTAGTTGATTGATGCAGCGCAAAAGCGTGCTCTTGCCCGTTCCGGATGGTCCGATAATGACCTTTGTCTCCCCTCTCTTCAGCTCAAGGGAGACACCCTTCAAGACCTCCTCATCGCCGTAGGCCTTGTGAATACCCTCAACCGCAAGGATGACGTCGGTGAGTTCGGGGTTGCTCTCATGTGACATGCTATCGCTCCACTCTGCCTTTCGTCTCAAAGCCAGGAATCCTCAGCCTGGTCTCGAGAAAGCCTAGCGAGGCATTTCCTAGATAGGTCAAGACAAGATAAATCAGTGCAACAAGAATCCAGATGACCAGAATCCATCGTGCTCCTTTTGCAAACTGGACGCGCGTCATGATGAAAGTTCCCTGCAAAGTAAGTTCCAACAGGCCGATGGCGCTGACCAGGGAAGTGTCCTTCAAAACGCTTGAGAATTCGTTGGTCCAGGGAGGGATCGAAAGGCGCAACGCTTGGGGAAGGATGATATAACAGATCTCCTGCAGTTTGCTCATCCCGATCGAACGGGCAGCCAGAGTCTGCCCCGCACTGATCGATTGAATTGCCCCGCGGAAGATCTGCGACTGATATGCCGCAGAACGAAAGCCCAAAGCGAGCGCCCCAGCGGTGAAGGCAGAGAGTCTGATTCCAAATCCACGAGTAAGTCCGCTGTAAAAGAGCAAGATGAGGACGAGCGCTGGGATACCGCGGAAGATCTGTTCATACACGGCACAGACGAATCTGATCAGCCGATACCCATAGACCTGGCCAAATGCGAGCGGTATGCCAGCTGCCAGGCCCAAACCAAGTAGCGCTAGGGTCAGCATGACCGTCATCGGCACACCTTTGACGATCAATGTCTGAAGACTTTGCCCGATCAGACCTAGACTCTCGATGGCCAGTTACTCCTTTTTGTAACAAAGGAACGTGGAGGACAAAGCTCCACGTTCCTCCGTTTTCAAAGTGCTTCCTTATCCGAGAACTCCTAACCGATCCGGTATTTCCATTGAAATTTAGTCGGCTGTCGCCTCCTCAGCCAGGCATTTTGCGAACTCATCCACAAGGCCATCGTTCAGAAGGTGCTTGCATTTCTGCCACGCGGCCTCTACCTTGGACTGTTCGGTGCCCATGTAGGCCTTGATGAGGTTATCCCAAGCCCCTGAGGCCTTCAGCTTTTGGACGCCAGAGTTGAGCTTTTCTAAGATCCCCTTAGGGTCGCCCTCTGCGACGAAGAACCCGAAATTCTCATAGGTTTTGATAATCCCCACAATTTCTATCTCAGGCTCAACGGCAGCGCTGGCTGCAGAGGCCGGCTCATCTTGGATGACCGCTTGAATGTTCCCATTGATCAAGTCGAGAACAGCCAATGGATAGAGGGGATATTCCACAAGAATGACCGCTACGCCTTGATCGATCAGGTTCTCCTGTATCCAAGCGGCCCCTGTGGTCTCAACTTGAGCACCTACAGAGTACCCCTTGGAAAGAGCGGTGACAATGTTCAGCCCGGAGTCTGTCCGCACCAAAATGGCCTGATCAGAAGTCCAATAAGGAGCAGAGAAGTCCACTTTCAGTTCACGTTCGGCGGTGATGGTGGCGCCTGAGGCACCGATATCACATCGCCCTGTACCGACTTCATCGAAGATGAGATCCCAGTCACGATGCTCGATGGTGATCTCGAAGCCCTCTACTAACGCAATTAAGCGCATGGCATCCATGTCGAAGCCGTAGATATTCCCTGCAGTGTCCATCCACTCAAACGGGGGCCACGTGATGTCGGAGCAAACAAGATACTTCTCCGCCGCTGTCACCAGGCTGCCACCGAGCACCGTCACCATGGTTAACGCCAACACGCCCATTACCAACCGCCGTTTCATACTATGCACCTCCTTTGTTATTAATATAACCTAGGTTCTCGGTGCGCGTCAAGCTGCACAGTGTCTGGTGAGTCTATTTTGTAGACCTCGGGTCGGAAGATCTCCAGACTGTGCCCTGCAAATTGTCTTCTGACACTTGTCCTTCTTCCTAAGGACAAACCCACGATCCACCTTTCCCTTATTTCCTCCAGAAAACTGGCCGTGCCCACTTAAACTTCAATCGCAATCGGCCACACTTTGGAGGAGGTTAGGATGTCACGGATGCGCGTGCGCTTCATGGTCATTTTCGTACTGACATTGGTAACGGTAGGCGGAGTCACCCTGGCTGACGAGGGAATAGGGTTCTCAGGAAACGTGGGGTTTGAGTTGACGTTTGCTCCCATCCTTCCTCTTTCCTACAACATTGAATCTGACTTGACCATATCGCTTAGCGTAGCTGACTTCACTTTTGAGTCGGAGACTATCTTCGACTTGAGCGGATTTCAGTCCCAGGGATTCGGCGTTTCTGTGAACCTCGGTGCAGTGGACATCGCCGACGCGATCTTGCTTGATCCCAATTTTGTTTGGAACCAATTGAGCGTTGACATGCAGATTGTGGGGATAACCGTCGGGTTTGATCTCATCTTGGCAGACATCGGCGCGCAAACTCCAAGTTACAGTATGGGAGCGGTTCTCGAGTTGAGCAGCGGAATAATCAGCGGTTTTTCCATCACCACGCTTACCGGTTTCGGCGCGACTGACTTGGTCAACGTTCTTGGTGGTATAGAGGCTCCATTCTCTTATGAGCTCCTCGAACTCTTCTATCATCTCGATTACCTCTGCGCATCCCCGATAGGCTTGGATTTCTACCTTGACCCAACGATTGTCTCCGGGTTCTACTTCGAGGAGGAGCTTGTCAGGCTGGAAGTAGACTTCTGTGGGGTGCTTGCCAGCAGCACTACGTGGCTCAATTGGTACGGCTTCGTCAAGGAGGTCTTTGAGTTCGGCTACCGTTTTGAGGAGCCGAGCCTATCTTTCCTCACCGCGACTACTATTGACGACAGCTTCTCCATCAGCGGACTTGACTTCATTGTGGACTTAGAGATTTGCGATGTTCACTTCACGTCCTGGACGAGCTTTACTGCACAGACTCCCGCGGCAATAATTCCGATCGTCTTTTCCGGTCAAAAGTTCGCCGTCTCGTTCGAGGTGTTCGGTGTGCTCATCACCTCGGAAACGGATTTTGACGGCACCTTCCTCTTTGAGCGCCAGCGTCTCGCGATCGAGGCCGAGATCGAGCCGGTCACCTTCACCAGCTTGACGGTTTTTGATGGGGCGGGCTTTTCCAGTCAGTGCCTCCAGGCCGGGGTGACATTCTGCGGAATCACTTTCTACACCACGGCTACGTTTGACGCCAGCGGGATCACCGAGGTCTCCGTTGGGTTTGAGTTGACGTTCGGCCAATGAGCCAAGCGGAGAGACGATTCGCAGAACTCAACTTGGAAGCCCTGCTTAAGCTTCTTCCTGCCCCGGATGCTGACGAGGCCGCGATCCGAAAGGAGGTCCTCCACCGGGCGACGCATCTGGTCGATGAAGCCATCGAGGAGTCCTTCCAACGGAGCGGATTCTCTAACGATGAGCTTTTCCGTGCTGGATACCTTGGCCTGTTAAACGCCGTTTACAACGTTGACTTCTCACATGGAAAGGACTTCGGAGACTATGCCAAGAATTTGATCAAAGGAGAGATTCGCCAACACATCCGGGAACGGAGCAAGAAAGCGGAGTTTCCTCGCTGGCTGAAGGAGCTAAACCGTCAGGTTGAGGCGGCCGAAGTGCGCCTGTTGCGCGAATCAGGACGGTTGCCAACCCTGAGCGAGCTCTCCGAAGCAGTCAATATTACTGAGGAGGGAATCACCGAGCTGTTCAAGGCGAGAGAGGCATTGAACTATGTTTCTCTCGATGAGGATCACCGTCGAACTGACCCGTTGCCCACCATCGATTTCTCAAAGATCTGCAGCAGAAAGTCGGACCCGTTTCCGATACAGTACCGCATTCGCATTGCATCCGCGTTGGAGAAGTTGGCCGATCTACAGCAGTACCTGTTACGAAGTCTTTTCCCACCATCTTTATCCTGACTTTTTGATGCTCTTCTCACTTCCTGCATCTAAGGCTCATCGCGGGAACCTTTTAGCTGATGTTCCGCTTCTGGCTTTCCAAGGCGTTTACCAGCTTGGGTTCGAAGAGTAGATGTTGCCAAGGTATGAGGAGGTTAAGGCGGTAGAAAGGGAAACGCATAGTGATAACTACTAACCCCAGGCTCCCTACCAAGACGATCTTAAAGCACTTGCTATAAGTCTCTTGTCATCATAGCATAGTGTCGGTGCCCCGCGGTTTGTCTGTGATTCACATTATACTCAGTAGTAGGTGTTCCAGTTTAGCAACCTTCAGTTTATTATTCTTCTAATTGTGATCCATTGAGATGAGTCTTCTCCACATGCAATTTCTGATAAAGGACGAAGGAGCCAGTCCCGGCTACTGGAAAGAAAGATCCCTCGCCTGACATACATGCCTAAGTCCATCGGAAGCTCCACTCAACAAGCTGCATGAATGGTCAAAACTACCCCTATGTTTGCGATCTGAGTGTAATGTTTATGACAGACATTCCATCATATTAGTCATATAATATGCGTGCAGCAAATACACATCACGCCGTAGCGCGCAAGCTGCGTGTGATTA
Source organism: uncultured Thermotogae bacterium (assembly GCA_964582975.1). GTDB lineage: Bacteria > Bipolaricaulota > Bipolaricaulia > UBA7950 > UBA9294 > CAZDDA01. The sequence continues at coordinate 39,264 of CAZOUO010000006.1, forward strand.
GAAGAAAGGAGGCAAAGCATGAAAAGGGCCAGTATGTGGACGGTTTTCGCCGTTTTTCTAGCAGTGACCTTGGTGTTTACACCGTTGGTTGTGGCGCAGGGGAACGGGCAAAGTGGCGGTGACAACGAGACAAATGTTGGGATCACGGTTGAGGCTCCCCTCGAAGGGGTAGCGGGAATTACAGAGACCTTAGTAAAAGACCTAGATCTTGTTGTCAGTCCCAACCCTGGGGCGGTAACGGATTACGTCACGCTGACTGTGGAGGTCAATCAGGCTACCACTCGGGTTGGCATTTATGCCGAGATTAGCAACAAGAACCAGTTGAAGATCAAGTGGTACAACCTTCTGGAGAACGGTCACTTCTTCATCAACGGCGTTTCAGGCAGCCCGGGCGCGAAAGGAAATTCCTGGGATTTCGGAGAGGTGGCGTTTCTTGAGCCCACTACAGCTGCCGATGTTGGAGTGCACACGTTCGAAATACCGATCACAGTGGATCTGACCGCAGGAGGGGCGGTAGACAAAAAGGGCATTCCCGCTGGTTCCACAGGGAAGGCGACAATTGTCTGGACGGTCGTGATAGATAGTATCTAGGCAGTCCGGCCTGCGGTAGAACGATCTGGACGCTGAGAGCATGCAGATCTCGGGCGAAGTTGAAAAATACACGCATCGTAAGGGCGGGGCCTGTTCGGATCGAGCAGGCCCCGAATTGGTGCGTGCAGGCGTCCTGTCAAAGCCGCAACGAGTGGCGTGCAGTGTCGAAACAACGATGCGGCCGACAAATGGTGATCGTGCCGATCAAATGCAGGCTGCTTGGGGTTGGTCGCCAGTGGAGAGTAGGTTAGAGGAGAAGAAGTGAAACAGATCATGCGCATGATGTTGAGTACTACCGGAGCAATTCTCATAGCACTGCTGTTCGTGGAAGTTGCTTACCCGTGGTTGGCGGTTTCCTCCCCCCGCATCGAAGTGGACCTCCCTTTTGGCGCCACCACTGAGAGGACAATCGTTGTAATAAACCTCAGCGACAGTTCCAAACTCGTCGAGCCTTCTGTGTGCGGGCTTCAGTTGAGGCCGTCAGGAGAGCTTGTCTGGTTGAGCCCAGACGGAAAGGACGCAAGAGGGAACGTCTACGAATACGGAGCGGTTAGTTCTCTTTTGGAGATTAACCCAACAGAGGCTACGTTGCCGGCCGGCTCGTCAGCGGAGTTCACTGTTCGAATTCTCGCCCCCGCGAAGTACACGGAGGGGGCGCCAGCCGGGCGCGTTGGTGCGCTTCTGTTTACGGCTTCTCAGATTGGCGTGGCCGGGCAGGAGTCACCCTTGTTTGAGAGCAGTTTCCGGGTCGTTACGTTTCTATTGATTCGGTTCAACGAGCACCAGCAATCAGAAGTCCATTTGCGAAAAACCGACATTCAGCAGCGGTTAATGGACGGACTTCGTTTCTCTGCACGCATGGAGAACACCGGAAACGTTCACCTATGTCCGCAGGGACAGATACTTGTCCGCGACATGCTCACAGGACAAGTAATCGCCGAACTTGGACTCTCCGATGGAATCCTTCTGCCTGAATGCGAGAGGGTTTACTACTGTGATTGGGATTACCCAGAGGGTCTCGCAGGCACATTTGAAGCTATGTACGTTATTAGTTATCCCGACGACCAGGAGAGCGAACTTGTTACGACGTGCACATTTGAGATACTGGAAGGGAAATTGAAACGGGAGAAGGCTAACGAAGGGTAACATCGGTAGAACAATTAATTCGGGCAATGACGCATGTCGAGCCGAAGGTTGCCATTAACTCCACGCTGTTTCTTATCGACATGGTTGAGCTTGACACCACAGGCTTCGATCAGTTTGGGATTTGAGATGAGCTGGTAGGAACGGCGGTTCGCGAAAGGGCCTCGCCACGAGTCTTCAAAGGCCCTTCTTGTTGGTTGTCCACAAACCAACCGCCTGCTTGTGACCACAATCGGTTAAAAGTCAGTGCTGGGGCAGAGTTCGAAAGCTGTAACATCACTAAGAACTGGGGTCCTGATATATTCAGGATAGCTGCGGCTCACCACACCGGAAAGGACGTACAGTCTCACAACAGGTATTCCTGATTCCGCCGTCTTTCTGCCGATAGAGACTTTTTGTGTCTCTTCGAACGGAACGAGCCCGAGGAAAACTCCTGGGGCGCATCAGGCGCCTGCGTGAAAAACGAGTTGATGACCTCCCAGACGATTTCGTCTTCGGAAGCCACCTGGAACGGCCAGCCGTTGGCCACGCTACAGAAAAGCATGCTTCCGTCGAGCAGGCGTTGTCCACCGAAGAGATTGGACGGAAAGAAGTCAGTTGGGAGCGTCGCAGAATAGGCCTTGCCAGGGCTTCGCGACAGACAAGACCTGGTCAGCAGGCACACTCCCCGTTTTCGCTGACGGGCGTCACGATTGCCATGGTCGTGGAGAAGCTCCTTTCTAGCAGCCAGATCGAAGGCCTATCCAACTACGAGCTTGCGGTTGGAACTATCCGCTGCGGATCACTATGGGAAACGGCGCCTTCCATCAGCTCTTGATCAATTTGGCCGAAGAAAAGGCGTGATACTCACGCCCGTGGAGTCCTTCCGGGGGGTTCCAGGGGCGTTCATCAGAACCTAGTAAGGAAAAACACTTTGTGTACGGGGTATCATTAGGTAGCATGAGTTTTGAAGGGAGCTTGGTGGGCCGAAGGCGGAGGGTTCTTGGGGTTGCACTCGCCGGGGTCGTAGCCTGCGGCGGATACTTAGTGATTGCGGCGCCCCTGGTGGCCGATAATGACGTCTACAGCGTCGACGAAGACACGGTCCTCACAGTGGCAGCTCCCGGTGTTCTGGATGGTGACACCGATCCAGACGGTGATCCGCTATCCGCAGTGCTGGCTAGCGATCCTGCAAACGGCACCCTGACCTTGAATCCCGACGGCTCGTTCACCTACACGCCAAACACAGACTTTAACGGGACCGACATGTTCACCTACCACGCCAACGACGGGACGAAC